>NZ_JBBIAM010000030.1:0-94457 GCF_054185185.1 Bradyrhizobium sp. UFLA05-153 | reverse complement strand
GGGTTATTCAGGCACGATTTTGCCCGCGGTCATCCAGCGCAACATTTTGGAAAATCCCGCCTGGTACACGGCCTACACCCCCTACCAGCCCGAGATCAGCCAGGGCCGGCTGGAAGCGCTGTTCAACTTCCAGACCATGATCTGCGATCTCACCGGGCTCGATGTTGCCAACGCCTCGCTGCTCGATGAGGCGACGGCCGCGGCGGAGGCCATGGCGCTCGCGGAGCGGCACTCACAGGTGAAGGCGCAAGCCTTCTTCGTCGACAAGGACGTGCATCCGCAGACGCTCGCGGTGATGCGCACCCGCGCCGAACCCCTGGGCTGGAACCTGATCGTCGGCGATCCCCTCACCGATCTCGACAACACAGACGTGCTTGGTGCGCTGCTGCAATATCCCGGCAGCTCGGGTGCGGTGCGCGACCTGCGGCCGGCCATTGCGACGCTTCGCGCCAAGGGCGCGCTTGCGATCGTTGCCGCCGATCTGCTGGCGCTGACGCTGCTCGCTTCGCCCGGCGAGTTAGGGGCGGATATCGCGATCGGCTCGGCGCAGCGCTTTGGCGTGCCGATGGGTTATGGCGGCCCGCACGCGGCCTACATGGCGGTGCGCGATGCGCTGAAGCGCTCGCTGCCCGGCCGCATCGTCGGCCTCTCCGTGGACTCGCGTGGCGCACCCGCCTATCGCCTCGCGCTTCAGACCCGCGAGCAGCATATCCGCCGCGAGAAGGCGACCTCCAACATCTGCACAGCGCAGGTTCTGCTTGCGGTGATCGCCTCGATGTACGCCGTATATCACGGCCCCGAAGGTCTCTCGCAGATCGCGCGCATCGTGCATCGCCGCACCGCGGTGCTGGCCGCGGGCTTGCGCAAGCTCGGCTTCGCGCCGCGCTCCGAAAACTTTTTCGACACGGTCAGCGTGGACTTCGGCGCGAAGCGCGACGAGATCGTCGCGCGCGCGGCTTCCGAGACGATCAATCTCGGCCTCGGTGATGGCGCCCTGCGCATTGCGCTCGACGAGACCACGACGCCGGCGACCGTTGAGGCGGTCTGGCGTGCGTTCGGCGGCAACCTCTCCTATGCCGAGATCGACGCGACCACGCGCGAGACGCTGCCGGACGCATTGAAGCGGACGACGCCCTTCCTGACCCATCCGGTGTTCCATGCGCATCGTTCCGAAACCGAGATGCTGCGCTACATGCGCAAGCTCAGCGACCGCGATCTCGCGCTCGACCGCGCCATGATCCCGCTGGGCTCGTGCACCATGAAGCTGAACGCAACCACCGAGATGATGCCGCTGACCTGGCCGGAGTTTTCCAGCCTGCACCCCTTCGCGCCGCGTGAGCAGGCGGCAGGCTATCACGCGCTGTTCGCGCGGCTGGAAAAATGGCTGTGCGACATCACTGGCTATGACGCGATCTCGCTGCAGCCGAATTCGGGCGCGCAGGGCGAATACGCCGGCTTGCTCGCGATCCGCGGCTATCATGCAGCGCGCGGGCAGGCGCATCGCAAAGTGTGCCTGATCCCCTCCTCTGCGCACGGCACCAATCCGGCCTCCGCCGCAATGGTCGACATGGAGGTTGTGGTCGTCGCCTGCGAGAAGAACGGTGACGTCGACGTCAATGATCTCCGCGCCAAGGCCGAGGAGCATTCGAACGATCTCGCCGCTGTCATGATCACCTATCCCTCGACGCATGGCGTATTCGAGGAGCATATCCGCGAGATCTGCGACATCGTCCACGATCATGGCGGCCAGGTTTATCTCGATGGCGCGAACCTGAACGCGCAGGTCGGCCTGTCGCGGCCCGGCGACTACGGCGCCGATGTCAGCCATCTCAACCTGCACAAGACCTTCTGCATCCCACATGGCGGCGGCGGCCCGGGCATGGGCCCGATCGGCGTGAAGGCGCACCTTGCCCCGTTCCTGCCCGGCCATCCAGCGACGAAGGCTGATGCGACGGTCGGTCCGGTCTCAGCGGCGCCGTTCGGCTCGGCCTCGATCCTGACCATCTCCTACATCTACATCCTGATGATGGGCGGCGAAGGGTTGAAGCGTGCGACCGAGATCGCGATCCTCAACGCGAACTATGTCGCGGCACGTTTGGACGCGCATTTCCCGGTGCTCTACAAGAACGCGAAGGGTCGCGTCGCGCACGAATGCATCATCGATCCGCGCCCGTTGAAGACGACCAGCGGCGTCACCGTCGACGACATCGCCAAGCGGCTGATCGACTACGGCTTCCACGCCCCGACCATGAGTTTCCCGGTCCCGGGCACGCTGATGATCGAGCCGACCGAGTCGGAATCGAAAGCCGAGCTCGATCGCTTCTGCGACGCCATGATCGCGATCCGCAAAGAAATCGCCGAAGTCGAGGCCGGCCGCTTCAAGATCGAAGCGTCACCGCTGCGCAACGCCCCGCACAGCGTGCACGACATCGCGGATGACAACTGGACCCGTGCCTACACCCGCACTGAGGGCTGCTTCCCCGATGGCGTCTCGCGCACCGACAAATATTGGAGCCCGGTCGGCCGCGTCGACAACGTCTATGGCGACCGCAACCTCGTGTGCTCCTGCCCGGCGGTGAGCGACTACGCGCAGGCGGCGGAGTAGGACTTCAGGGTGCCACCAGCGAACGGCTTTTTGGGTCCCAACGCCAGAGCCGTTCGTTGGTCAGTTCAGTACCGCCCCACCAACGATGGATCGAGCTATGGCGGGAGAAGTCTTCCTCGCCTGCCATAATGGCGCGCCCAAGTTCAGTAAGCGCGATCCGGCCTCCCCTAAATGGATAGGGACGGGCCTCCTCACTCGTATCCAGCGGCACCTCGCCAAGTTCAATGATTGCGGGTGCCGGACCCTGCGCCAGCGCCCGGAGCAGTTCACCGGCTTCCAGCTCGTCGAACACCTCGCGGTACTCAACCGCACGGAGCACCTCTCGTGGCTCGGTACCTTCGTCTTCAATCCACCCCAGCATGCCCATTTCGTTTTCGCCGAGTCCGGATTGTACATCAGGCAACTCTGCGAGCATGGTGATGACGGCCGATCGCAATCGAGGAAGGATGGTCAGATCCTTCGCGAGTAGATCGAACCACGGTTCGGGCGTCGGCGCTCGCCAAGCGCGCCATGCACGGCTCGCAAGTGTCAGGTGACTATCCGCAACTTTGAACGCCGGCAACTTCCATTCCACCACTGATTCCGGCTGATACCCCGCGACGGCGTCGTCCGTGTGCACCAGGCTCAGCTTGGTCGTGATCTCCTTGTATGGGCGAAGAAGGTTGAGCAGCCAGACCAGCACGAGTTGATCGTTTGGCTGCGGATCAACCCACACTTCGATCGAATCGAATTTCTCGCAGAGCTCGAAAAAGCCGATATCTCGCGTGCCGAAACCTTTCAGCTGGCACTTCTGTACGTCATCGAGCCAGTGATCGCCGATGTTGCAGTGCTTCGCTGAACGCGGCTCCAGCCCCATCACAAGCTGCTCCTCGGACGGCAACCGGCCCCAGACGAAGCGAAGGTAAAAGCCGAGGACAACGTTCATCATTCCAGCCTGGCGCAGGGTGCCTGCCGCCAGGCCATTCGTAGCAAGGATCAAATGTGACACGGTCGCCTCTCGATCAGAATTGATACAAAAAATGCTACGCCCCAAGCAGCACGCGCACATCAGGCAGGCGCGATCAACGAGCGGCCTTCTGCGTCCCAGCGCCACAGTCGATCGCCGTTCAATTCGGTGCCGCCCCACCATCGCTGGATCGGGTTATGGCGGCGGAAGTCCTCCTCTCCTGCCAGCACCGCTGTTCCGAGTTCGGTGAGCGATAATCGCGACCGCTTGTACAGTTCATGACGACCTGCGTCCTCGTGCATGGCCAGCGAAAAGGGCCCCTCATCCAGTCCCGACACCGCCGGCCATGGACACCGCGCAAGTCCGTCAAGCAGGGCCCCGACTTCCCAGTAATCGAAAACACGCCGCTCGTTGCGCTTCTGATGCCCTGGGAAGACATCGAAGGGCTGCACCTCGCCTGGTGCGATTAACTCCAGCATCCGCGTTTCCGTGGCCCCAAGACCGGTAGCGACACTCGGAAGCTCTTCGAGGAGGTCCCACGCGCATGGACCAAGCTGCGGCAGGCTCAAATCCGCTTTGATGAGCTCGATCCAGCCCTTGGGGGTCGACGCTCGGTAGGCCCGCCACGCACGACCGGCCAGTTCGAGGTGATCGTGTGTGATCTGAACAGCCGGCGGGTTAAGCTTCGCAAGCTGCTGTGGATCGATGCCACCGACGGCGATGTCCAAGTGGCGCATCACGATTTTGGAACCCGCCACGCTCCCACTGCCCCAATGCTCGAGCAGCCAGAGCAGAATCAATTGCGCATTTGGCTCTGGGCCTATCCACAATTCGACGGAATCACTTTCCGCAAGCAGTTCGATCAATCCACGATCCTTCGCACCCGATTTCTCGGGGCGCCAGGGTGGCGTATCATCGAGCCAATGAAGACCGCGTGGCTGCGACTTACGCGGCGCAAAGAATGCTTCGAACTCCGCGCCGGATGGCAACGGTCCCCAGACAAGCCGACGCCCAATCGCGATCACGAGATCGCCAAGGCCACCGCGTTCGAGAGCACCGGCAGCGGACGAGTCTGTTGTCAGAATAAGCCGTGTCATGGCTTCGTGGCCTCAAGGCTTGCTTAAAACAGGGCCGAAAACGCCAGAGCCAATTGTTGGTCAAAATCAGCCGCTTCATGCCCCACTCAGCGCCCAAACGAAACGGGCGCCGAAGACGTCGGCAACTCAACGTCCTCAGCGCCCGCTCCTCGCGAAAATTATCTAGCTAGGTCCTACTCCTCCGTCGGCTCCTCGCCGTCGGCGTCGCGCTCGGGATTGCCGGCCAAAATCTGCTCGGCGATCAGGCCGGAGTTCTGGCGGATCGCGGTCTCGATCTTGGCGGTGACGTCGGGGTTGGCCTTCAAGAACGCTTTGGAATTCTCGCGGCCCTGGCCGAGGCGCTGGCTGTCATAGGAGAACCAGGCGCCGGACTTCTCGACGATGCCGGCCTTGACGCCGAGATCGAGGATCTCGCCCATCTTGGAAACGCCCTCGCCGTACATGATGTCGAACTCGACCTGCTTGAAGGGCGGCGCCAGCTTGTTCTTCACCACCTTCACGCGCGTGGTGTTGCCGACGACCTCGTCGCGCTCCTTGATCGCGCCGATGCGGCGGATGTCGAGGCGGACCGAGGCGTAGAACTTCAGCGCGTTGCCGCCGGTCGTGGTTTCCGGCGAGCCGTACATCACACCGATCTTCATGCGGATCTGGTTGATGAAGATAACCATGGTGTTGGACTTGTTGATCGAGGCCGTCAGCTTGCGCAGCGCCTGGCTCATCAACCGCGCCTGAAGACCGGGCAGCGATTCCCCCATCTCGCCCTCGAGCTCGGCCTTCGGCACGAGCGCGGCGACCGAATCGATCACCATCACGTCCACCGCGCCCGAGCGCACCAGCGTGTCGCAGATCTCCAGCGCCTGCTCGCCGGTGTCCGGCTGCGAGATCAGGAGGTCGTCGATGTTGACCCCTAACTTGCGCGCATAGACCGGATCTAGCGCGTGCTCGGCGTCGATGAAGGCGCAGATGCCGCCCTTCTTCTGCGCTTCCGCCACCGTGTGCAGCGCCAGCGTGGTCTTGCCCGAGGATTCCGGCCCGTAGATCTCGACGATGCGCCCCTTGGGCAGGCCGCCGATGCCGAGTGCAATATCGAGCCCGAGCGAGCCGGAGGACACCGCCTCGATGTCCATCGAACGGTCGCTCTTGCCGAGCTTCATCACCGAACCCTTACCGAACTGGCGCTCGATCTGAGAGAGCGCGGCAGCCAGGGCTTTACTCTTGTCCATGGAAGATCCTTCGACGATACGCAGGGCAGTGGCGGACATCTGGTCGTACTCCTTATGGCGGGGATTCGGCGTTGCGACAAACGATTGGCGAAGCGGGTCGGCGATAAAAGTACCGTACACCGTTTGTTCCAAGTTCGCAATATGTTCTTTTCGATTTCGGCGCGCTGGCCGGTTTCGGCCAAGACCCGCTTCGGGGCACTGTCCGTAGCTAACCCCAAGTGTCCCAAGATGAATTTCGAGGTGTCCTAATTTGTTCGCAGACTGCCAAGGACGCGTCAAACTCTGTTCATGACCGCTGTTCACGGTTGCCAGCATTTGGCCAAGTTCTGTTCATGCCTCGGACGAACTAGGCGCTCCCGCCTAGTCTGAATTGGGTAGACTATTTGGCATAGGGAACAATCCGCCTGGTAGCGCGTCGATTTGGGGCCCCCAGCCAGAAAGGTGCCCCCCAGACTGCTGGAGGAAAACCCCATCAGTGGGTTGGCGGCCCCCCGTTTGGGGCCGTTTAAATTCAAGGATCAGGCCGCCTCGGTTGCGGCCTTTCGGGCTTTCACCAAAATCCCTGAAAACAACCCCATGCAAAGTAGCCGGCGGATCGGGCCGGATTCGATGTCATCGAGTTGATTTTGACAGCGCCCAGACCGGCTACGATCAGGCGAGCGCCGATCGAAGAACGGTGGAAAAGATGCCTTCGGTTATCTTCAAGATTGCCGCTGTCGCTGCCGGACTTTCGATCTTGGCCACTGGTCTCGTGCTGCCAAGGCCGGGACTGAAGGCGCTGGCAAAGGGCATAGCCGCCGCAATATCGCTCACGGTCGCTGCGGCGTTTCTCATCGCCGCCGTCCGCAGTTTTGGCCCATGACACGAGCAAGGCCGCCTGCCCAGCGGCCCCTTCTCGTCCCGCGTGCCGGCCTACAACACAGCCAACAGAATGAGCCCCACGACCAGCACGACAAAACCCATCGCCGTCGCTGCGGCGAATGATCGCTCTACATTATCCATATGCCACCCCTGATCGGCGGGCCACGTTCCCCCATGGCGTCGCCGAGCAACGCTGAGTCTCTTCAATCGCTGTGTCGTAATTTCTGCGAGTGGGTGTCGGAATTGGGACGGGATTCGTCCTTGAGATGGCAGAGCGACCTATCCGCAATCTGGCCTTGAACAGCCAATCGCCCGCTCCCGCTTGTAAGCTCCCTGTAAGCTGCGCGGGTTAACTTCGCTTGGCTACGGTGTTGCAGCCCAGCACCTCAGCCTCCAATAACCTTCTGCCCCGCCCGGCTCTCCCCTGGTGGGGCTTTTTTTGTTCGCTGTCCCGCAACCCCTAAGGCGCGATGAGATTGGGATGAATCATCATCGCGCGTTAGGTTGTTGTTTGTTTGAGCATGATCTCCGCGCAAACGCGTACCGCGTTTGTCGCGAGGGAAAACCGCTTCACACTTTTCCGGATCATGCTCTACGGTTCGCGCGTGAGCCGCAGCGAGAAGCTTCTGATCGCAGGCGCGGCGAGGAGGACGACCGGCAGCATCGCGGCCCAGGAGATCAGCCAGGACGCGAGCCAGTGTTCTAGGAAGTCGGGTGCTGCGGTCGCGGGCAGGCTCGCAATGGCGGCGGCGACCAGGCAGGTCAGGCCGGACTGGATCGCGCCGAACACGAAATGGCTGTAGCGACGGGGAATGCCGAGCATGAGACGCCTTTGTCGTTCGACCCGCCACGGGCGAAGCAAGGCATGTGCCGCGGCCTCATCTCATCGCACGATGCGACCCGGGCGTTAGCGGCTTCCCGGCAGATGGGTCGCCGCCGCAGCTAGGCGGCTGTTTCGACAGTCCCTCGAAGCGCCAGAAGGTGATCACGCTCGTCTCGCCGCATCGCTCGCAGGCGAGCATCTCCTCACCGAGGCTGTAGCGTCCGCGCCTGAAGACCGCAGGCGATGCCGGCTGCCTGCAATGCGGACAGACCAGCGAAAAGTTTCGCGCACCCCAGCGCAACACGAGATTACGAAGCCAGCCCACGCCATCCTCTTTTACGAGGTCGAGTTTCTTACGAGGTCAAGTTAGCAAGTACCATAGAATGAAACCTCTCGTTGTCATGTGCGATCAAACATTGCAACACAAGGCCAATCTGAATCGAGTCGGTTCCATCCCAACTGCGCGGCCTTTCGCAAGACAGCCGCAGCGCGCTTCACGCTGCATGTCGCGATTGTCCGCGGAGATGTCGCTTCTGGAACCCGTGGTTCTCCGGCCATGAACAAAGTTCCTGCCCCGCCGCGACCAGTGGCAGCACCCGATCAATTCGGATAGTTGGTTCGCTCGCCCTCCCGGTCGTGCATCTGAAGGATGCGGACGAAATCTGCCATGCTCGAACGGTCGTCACCCTCGCTTGCGCGCAAGTTGTAGCCGTCTGTCTCGACCCGGCCGCGCTGCCAGACCCGCTTGAAGAGGTCGACGATCAGCTTCATGGAATCCGAACGCGCCGGGTTTGAGTCGAATGGCCCTGGATGAATCCTTGCCGAGCCAATGCGCGGCCAAGCCGACTGGTTCCCTTTGGCCCCGCCGATATTTGCGCCGCACCATTTACGGAAAGCATCTTTCGCGGGCGCCCTTGTTTGTTTCGTGCCACGCGCGGACCAAGGATTTCCTTGCATTATCCACGGCTTAGCGGCAGATTTAATGGACGGCGGGAATATTATGACGTCCAACATGTTACGTTAACCATGGGTGAATCGTGGAGGTAGGCCATGAATCACAGGGGCATCGAGTTCACCGTGGCCAAGACAGCGATACAAGGCGTCTGGCAGTGGCAATTCCGCATCGGTGAAACGGTCAAAACCGGCAAGACCGAGACCAAAATCGATCTCCTTGCCATCCGTCGCGTGCAACTGCGTATCGACCGCGAACTGAAGGCCATCGATCGCAAGATGGCCTGAGCGGGTCGCGAGGACATCGTCGGCAAAACCGTGCCGTGCACCCTTGGGTGCGCATTGATGTGCATTGCCCGCACAGCTTTGCTGCTCATGAATCCCGTAGAGTTCCGGAGTTGATCTGCCTGCGGTTTGGGATTGCACTGCGCGCCTCATGGCCTCGGGGCGCGGCCATCATGCGATCGGTGCCAGCCATGCCGCTCTATTTCTTCCGGATCCGGAACGGGCGCTATTCAGGCTCATCGGAGCAGGCCAGTGAATTTCCCGACCGCGATGCTGCCTGGAAGGAAATGACCCATGTCTGCGCTGACATGGCCGCCGGCATCGCCCGCAAATTGCAGGAGAACTCCGAATGGCACATGGAGCTCCTGGACGAGGCCAAGCAACCGGTCTTCCGGATTCGAATTGTCGCGGAATCCTTTGATCACGGATAGCCACGCCCGGCCGCCCTGCCCTCCGGCTCCCTGGCCGCCTTGCGCTGACGCTTCCGCCGCAAATCCCTGGCACGAACGAAGCGCGCACCGACGCGCTCGCCATTGCGCCAGGTCAGGATGCAGATCCGGATCACCTCGCCGCCGGTCGTGAACGACAGGCCGAACACTTTCGGCACCGGCAGCGCACCGACGTCGATAGACACGCCGTCATCGGAGACATCGACGATCGTGCATTCGATCCATGGCGCATCGGGCGCCGGAATCAGAAATCCGGGCCTATAGAGATCGACCCGCACATGTCGGCGGGCGCCTAGATCTTTGCGGTGCCGGACCATCGCTCTCCCCTGGAAGAAGAGACCCTAAACCGCAAAGTCTTTGAACGGGTTTCCAGAAAAGACTAAAAGTGGCTGCAAACTGCAGGCCGGTTCAAGGCGACCCTAAATGATCTCTGCGCGAATGCATTCCGCGTTTATCGCGAAGCAAAACCGCCTCACACTCACAACTAGTCGGCACTCGGCAGGCGACGCATCGTGAACTCGATGTCGCCGCCAGGCAGCTCGCGCCAACTTTCGACCTCACTCATATAGCCGGCCTTGGGATAGCGGGCGAAGAAGGCCTGCGCCTTCGCCCTCGCCGCCTCGCGCGGCAATGTGAAGGTCTCGCGCAAATAGCCGTCGCCCGCCTTGCGCCGGCGCGCCATCCGGTCGGCAAGATCCCGCGGGCGAAACACCATGCCGCAACTCCTTCACCCTGCCCCCTCCGAATATAGGGAGACCGGAGCGCGAAGAGGAGTCCGGCTGGCTGTGGCGGTCAGTTCGCGGTCGGAGCGGTCTTGGTCTTCTTGGCCGCGGCAGAGGCCTTCGGCGCAGCAGCCTTGGGGGGATCGGAACGCATCCCGCCCCAGGGATCGCTGGAGGCCTTGGCGTCCGGAATCTTCTTTATCGTCTCCTTGTAGCGCTGGTCGCGCTCGGCATCGGCCGCCTTCTCCTCGTCGGTCTTGCTTGGCGCGTCCTGCATCATGTTGATGTGGGGCATCGCATTCTGCGCGTAGGCCGGCCCGGCGATCACAGCCAGCAGCGCCGCCATACGGAAAACCTTCATCACGTCACTCCTTGATTATCGATGGTCGATCGGGCGCGTCGTCAGCCGTGACGCCGCATGCCCTGCGACCCGCTAGAAACGGTCCGATTTGCAGGATTTCGGCGATTGCAGCCAATCGTCCCAGATCGGGCCGCATTTGGTGCACCCGCCCAGCGCAAGGCCGACCAGGCCCAAGCAAAACACCAGGACAAATCGCCGCAACATCATCCACCCTGTTCCCAGGCCCGGCATCATAGGGGGCGAAGTCGGGCATTTTCAAGCCAAGGCAAAAGCCCGGAACGAGGTGACTTTGCCGTGCCATACCGGGCAGAATGGCCGAAACATCGGGCAACAGGGGGAAACGGAATTCATGCCAGTGCAGCCAACGACCGAATTCGGCATCGAGGAGGCAAGACGCGTGCTGGTCGACGTGTTCGCGCCATGGGTTCAGGATCTCGGCCTGTCGGTCGAGCGCATCGACCACGAACCGCCGCCGAACGACACGGACTGGCAGCCAGGCGCGGTGCTGCGCATGGCGTTCTCGGAGCGGCTGTGCCGCAGCGGCGGCGTGGTCTGCGGCCAGGCCCTGATGGCGCTCGCCGACACCTCCATGGTGATCGCGATCCTCGCCGCCAACCGCGGCTACCGGCCGATGACGACCGTCGACCAGACCACGCACTTCATGCGCGCGGTCTCGTCGTCGGACGTCCTGGCGGATGCGAAGGTGGTGCGGCTCGGACGCACCATGAGCTTCGGTCGCGTCACGCTGTTGTCCGCCACCGACAACAAGCCGGTGGCGATGGTCTCGAGCGCGTTTGCGATGCTGCCGGGCTAATTTACTTGCCCAGCACTTCGTCGGCGGCGGTGACGATGCTGACCGTCGGATTCTGTCCGCAATAGGTGCCGAACTTCTTGGCGTTCTCCACGAACACGTCGGTGTCGATGATCGCGTTGTCCTCGTCACCCTTGTACCAGCCGTCCATCCAGGTCAGCACCAGCTTGATGGTGTCGTCGCCGCTCTCGAGAAACTGCTTGCAGCTCATGGTCGACAGATCGAGCTTGGTGGCGTTGGCGGGAGCCGATGACAGCGCGACGGCGGCAGCGAACAAAATCGAAATCGTGGTCTTCATCAATATCTCCATTGGCGAGGGACGCCGCAATTGATCAGCCTCTTTTGCGAGGCTGCGGGACGCGAGCACAACGCCCGCGCCCGCCGCGCATTGTCGTAAACGAAGTATGAAGCGCCGGGCAAGTACGACGTACATTGAATTTAGTTCGATGTAATTTTCATGCCGTAATTTACACTCTCTCAGTTTGGATTAACCGACATGTTCGAGAAGCGTGCAGCGCAGCGACATCGGGTTTTCAAAGGCGCGACGATCACCTTCGAAAGCCGCGGCGTTGCGTGCACGGTGCGGAATTTATCGAGCGGAGGCGCTGCAATCGACCTCGACGGCCGCATTTTGCTGCCGCCGTCGTTTACTCTGTCGATCTCCAGCGATCAGTTCGTGCGCAAGTGCCGCACCGTGTGGCGCAACGACAAACGTCTCGGTCTCGCCTTCGAACAGTGACGCGCGAGGCTGTGAACCGCGGTTCGCAAAACGCGTCTTCGCGCCTGGGACTAGACCGTCCTGCGGCGACTCACGCGCCGGCGAAAGCCGGCGATGACGAGCGCGATCACCACGAGCACCAGCACGGCGACCGCTGCCCAGAACCGGCCGCCGGGACGATCGAGCGTGCGCGACAATAGCGAGGGCGACTCCCCTTCCCGCGCCAGGCGAAACGCGACCACGCTGTCGCCGATCGACGTGCCGCCTTCCGAATGGCCGCCGGCGCCGATCGCGACATATTGCTCGCCCTTCCAGACATAGGTCATGGGATTGGCAACGCCGGGTACGGGCAGCCGGCCCTGCCACAGCTCGCGTCCGCTGTGTGCATCGAAGGCGCGCAAGTATGCATCCATCGCGCCGGTAAAGACGAGACCGCCCGCCGTGATCGCGACGCCGCTGACGAGCGGCGTTCCCCACGCAAACGGCAGGTCGAGCGGAGCGAGATCCTCGGTGGTGCCAACCGTGGAGCGCCAGAGGATCTTGCCGGCCTTGAGGTCGACCGCGACCATCTCGCCCCATGGCGGCTTGACGCAGATCAGCCCCATTGGCGACATCACCACCGAACGCGACATCGCAAACGGCGCGCCCTGCTGCTGACCGAAATCGTGGCCCGGCGGCGGATTGAAGCCGGCCGCGTCCGCACGCGGGATCAGCTTGATGAGATGCGCAACCCGGCTGGTGTTGGCATAGAGGATCTGGTTGACGGGGTCGAACGCCGCGCTGCCCCAGTTCACGCCGCCGCCCGTGAAGGGAAACTCCAGCGTGCCCTGCGTCGAGGGCGGCGTGAACAGGCCCTCGTTGCGTGCCGCCGCGAACTGTTGTTTGCAGGCGGAGCCCATGCCGGGGATCAGCGAGAAAATATCGTCCGCCGAGATCGTCTGCTGCGTCAGCGCCGGCACATGGGTCGGGAACGGCTGCGTCGGCGACAGTTTTTCGCCCTCGGCCGCGCTTTGCGGAACGTTGCGTTCCTCGACCGGCCACACCGGCTTGCCGCTGTCGCGGTCGAGCACGAAGACGAAGCCATGCTTGGTCGGCTGGATCACGACGTCGCGCTGACCCGCGCCGGTATCGATACGCGCGAGCGTCGGCTGCGCCGGCAGATCGTAATCCCAGAGATCGTGATGCACGATCTGGAACGACCACGCGAGCTCGCCGGTCTCGATGCGCAGGGCGACGACCGAATTGGCGTGCTCATTGTTGCCGGGGCGCCTGCCGCCCCAGAAATCCGGCGACGGCGAGGAGGTCGGCAGGACAACCAGTCCGCGCGCCTCGTCCACCGACATCGGCGCCCAGACATTGGCGTGACCGGCCTCGATGCCGTCGCGATTCAGAGGCTCAAAGCTCCAGCGCGGCTGGCCGCTGCGCGCGTCGAACGCGCGCACCGTGCCCGCCGGCGCGTTGACGCGCCGGTTGTCGCCGATCGCAGAGCCAACCACGACGACGCCGCGCCCGACCGCGGGCGGCGAGGTGATCTGGAATTCGCCGGGCCATTCCAGCTTCATGCCGACGTCGATCCTGACCTCGCCGTTGTTGCCGAAACCGGCACAGGGAATTCCGCTCTTCGCATCGAGTGCGATCAGGCGGACGTCGTTGGTGCCCATGAAGATGCGGGCGCGACACGCGGCATCCGCCGGCGCCTGGTCATCGACCCAATAGGTGACGCCGCGACAGACGAAGCGGTTTGCGGGGCGATAATCGGTGCTGATCTTCGGATCGTAGCGCCACTTCTCGGCGCCCGTGCCGGGATCGAGCGCGATCACCTCGTTGAAAGGCGAGCAGAAGATCAGGCTGTCCTCGACGAACAGCGGCGTCGCCTCGAACTTCGTCCGCTTCATCACCTCGCTCGGACGCGTCACGAGATCGCCGGTGTGATATTCGAAGGCGCGAACGAGATTGCCGACATTGTCGGGCGTGATCTCCTTCAGCGCTGAATATTTTTGACCGCCGGCATCGCCGCCCCAAAACTCCCAGCCGGAGGCCGGACCCAGCCCAAGCATCAGGACCGCGAACAGACCTGCCAGATGGCGCAGGTGGATCATGGGGCTCGCCCGGCGCTATTTCGGCTTCTTGGCGGGCTCGGTCTGGCGCGCCCCGCCCCATGGGTCGTATTTCTCCTTGGGATCGGGAATGCGCTCGAGGGCTGCCTTGTACGCCTTCTCATCGACCTCGGGAGTCTTCTTCTCGGTCTTGGGACCGTCACTGCCGTGGCGCCGGCCGCCCATCTGGGCCTGCGCGGGCGCGGCAACGAATGCGAGCACGGTCACCGCGACGACAAGAAACCTCATGCGTCAATCCCTCCCATCTGGCGTATCAGCCTAGCCTGCATTGCCCTATTGGCAAATCCCGCTGGCCCTTTAGTCCCGCTCAGCAATTGTTGATCGAGGGAGACTTCGATCGGCCGTCTTCGTACCCATTTGTCGGGACGCAGGGGATCTTCACGGATGTTACGAATCGTTGCTCATGCGGCACTGCTTGCCGGCGCGCTGGCGCTCGGCGCGTGCGGTTTTGCCGACAGCCGCGCGCCGGTGCCGGAGTTCATGCGCATGAAAGACGCCGAGCAGCCGCCTCCCGAACCGCCACCCGACGTCAAGAAAATCGTTCGCGAGCAGCTCGACGTCGTCTTCATGGCGGCGTCATATCCGCGCGAGGTGCAGGTCGCCCCGCCTCATCACGAGGTCCGCGGGCTGGGCTGGACGTCCTGCGTCCGCGCGCAACTCACGTCGGCGACCGGCACCGGGCTCGGCACCCAGACCTACGTCGTGACCATCAGCGGCGGCAAGGTCGTCGACCGGCGGCGCGCAGAGGTTGACGACATCTGCGGATCCGAAACCTACGAGCCGATCTAGGGAACAGCATCCTCTTCCGCTCGTCTTGTTCCCCGGAACGTCACACGTGTTCCGGGAAAAACCCGCAAAAGCATCCGGAACGAATGCGCGCGGCCATTCTTGTCACCCCGAGGGCAGTTGCCACGGAGAAGACTGATGAGGACAACGATGATTGCGTTGCTGGCAGGCGTCGGGGCCCTGGCCGCGACAGGAGTCGCGAAGGCTGCCGACATCTACACGACCAGCGAATACACCAACCCCGACCTGGTGCAGCAGGTGCGACTCGTCTGCGATGACACCGGTCGCTGCTATCGTACCCACGACGGCGGGCGGGTGATCATCCGCGATCGCGATTCCTACAACTACATGCCGCGCGAGCGCTATTACGAGCGCCGCACCTATCGCGACTACGACAGACCGCGCGCGGGCGTCGGCATTTACGCGCCCGGCGTCAGCGTGGGTATCGGCGAGGATCGCTACTAGTTCCATCGCGTGGAATCGGAAACGACCGGACGGCGCTGCCGCCCGGTCGTTTTTCGATTCATTGGCTGATGGTCGCGCCGGTCAGGCGGCCACCGATTGCTGCTGGAACTGCTCGTAGGCGGCGATTGCGTCCGCCGCATACATCAGCGAAGGACCGCCGCCCATATAGACGGCCATACCGAGGGTCTCCTCGATTTCCTGGCGCGAGGCGCCGAGCCTGACGAGCGCCTCGGTGTGAAAGCCGATGCAGCCGTCGCAATGCGCGGCAACGCCAAGCGCGAGCGCGATCAGCTCCTTGGTCTTCTTGTCGAGCGCCCCATCCCGCGTCGCGGCCTGCGCGAGCGCGGCGAAGCCCTTCATAGTGTCGGGAATGTCGTTGCGCAGCTTGCGCATGTTTGCGGAAATTTGCCTGACGATCTCGGGATAGTTCTTGTCCATGACTTACTCCCTACGGTTGCGATGCGGCATATTGTTCAGGTTTCAAGCCGATCTGCCGCCTGCCAGCGTCATTCCAGACGTGTCCGTTGGGGAACTGGCCGAGATCGCTGGCCTCGTCTTCCACCGCCCGCCTGATCCCAGCACCTCGGCAAGATGCGCGCATTGAGCCTGGTCAAGAACTGGCGCGACGGCCAGACGATATACTGCAGCCTCGCGAGCCCTGAGGTCCGCTCCGTACTGGAGGCGCTGTACCGCCCGTTCTGCGCTCCGGCACAGGGATCGCTGTCCGCGCGACGACGAGGAGCGCATGATGACCGACGACACCTTCATCGAAGGACCGCTCTACGAGAGCCGCAGAAAGGTCTACCCGCAGTCGGTCCACGGGAGATTCCGCCGCATCAAATGGGCGATCCTCTGCATCACGCTCGGCATCTACTACCTGCTGCCGTTCGTGCGCTGGCACCGCGGGCCCGGCCTGCCCAGCCAGGCCGTGCTCGTCGACTTGCCGCATCGCCGCTTCTACTTCTTCTTCATCGAGCTGTGGCCGCAGGAGGTCTACTACTTCACGGGCCTGTTGATCATCGCGGCGATGGCGCTGTTCCTGATGAATGCGGTAGCGGGGCGCCTCTGGTGCGGCTATCTGTGCCCGCAGACGGTATGGACCGACTTGTTCTACGCCGTCGAGCGCTGGGTCGAGGGCGACCGGCGCGAGCGCATGCAGGGCGACAAGCGCTACTGGACGTTCGGTCACGTCCGCAAAGTGGCGCTCAAGCATTTTCTCTGGATCATGATCGCCTGGTGGACCGGCGGCGCCTGGGTGCTCTATTTCGCCGATGCGCCGACGCTGGTGAAGGATCTCGCCACCTTCCAGGCGCCCTTCATCGCCTATCTCTGGATCGGCATTCTCACCGCCACCACGTACCTGTTCGCAGGACACGCCCGCGAGCAGACCTGCATCTACATGTGCCCGTGGCCGCGCATCCAGGCGGCGCTGACCGACGAATGGGCGCTCAACGTCACCTACCGCCGCGACCGCGGCGAGCCGCGCATGTCGGTGAAGAAGGCGGAAGCCGCACGCGCGCTCGGCGACGTCGCCGGCGACTGCGTCGACTGCCACCAATGCATCAATGTCTGTCCGACCGGCGTCGACATCCGCCACGGCATCCAGCTCGGCTGCATCCAGTGCGGCCTGTGCATCGACGCCTGCGACAACATCATGAAGGAGATCGGCCGGCCGCCCGGGCTGATCGGCTACGATACCGACATCAACATGCAGCGGCGGCGCGAGGGCAAGGCGCCGATCTATCGCATCGTCCGGCCGCGCACGCTGATCTATGCGGCGGCGATCGGGCTGGTCGGCAGCATCATGCTCTACACGCTCGCAACCCGCAGCACGATGGACGTCAACGTGCTGCACGAACGCAATCCCCTGTTCGTGCAGCTCTCGGATGGCGGCATCCGCAACGACTACACGGTCCGCCTGCTCAACAAGGGCCCGGAGTGATCGTTTGGTCTGGAAGTCCTTGGGCTGCCGGGGTCAACGATCCGGATTGCCGGCGTCGAGCCCAAGCCGGATGGCAAGCTGACTGTGCAGGTCGGGCAGGACCAGACCCGCGAAGTCAGGATGTCGGTGCAGGTCGATCCCGCCCACGTTCCGCAGGCGCCGGTGGACATCGAGATCAGGATCACGGATCGCGCCAGCGGTGAAAGCGCTAGCACGCGCGACCATTTCGTGCCGGCCGACCAATAACAGCGCGGCATCTGGCGGATCGCCGCCGGATTGTCAACGGGACGTTAACACTACCGTTCGAATTGACGGCTCGCGCCAACGGTATCTTCCAATCTTTGCGCTAAGCATGAGCCGCGGTTCGGGCGTAGGCCCGGCCGGCGTGAGCAGGGAACGACGGGACGTGGTCGATATCGCACATCGAGCTGCGATCAACGGCGCATCGGCAAGTGATGCCACGGCTCCGCGCGCCCGCAATCTCTCCGATGCCGCACCGCTCGTTCCGCTGGCGTCAGTCGATTTGGGGCAATGGCAGGCGCTCGGCGCGCAGGCGATCGAGCCGAACGGCTACTACCTGCCGCCCTGGGCGCTCGCCGCCAGCGCGACGGCCCGCGGCCGCACCGGCGCAATGGCGCTGTGCGCGGTGGATGCGTCGACGCAACTGATCGGGCTGATGCCGGTCGTCTCGCTATGGCGCGCCTGGAAAATCCCCCTGCCCGCGCTGGTGAGCGCGCATCCCTACGGCACGCTGTGCAGCCCGCTGCTCGATCGTGACACCGCGAGCTCAGCCGCCGCGCGCCTGCTCGATCAGGCACGCGATGCCGGCGCCCACGCGCTGATCCTGCGAGACGTCGCGCTCGAAGGCGCAGCGATGAAGTCGCTGACTGCAACCTTGACCAGCGGCGCTCTGAAGCCGCGCGTGCTGGGCTCGTACATCCGCGCCAGCCTTGATGCGAAGCAGGATGGCGAAGTGCTGCTGCGCGAGGCAGTTGGGGCGAAAAAGCTCAAGGAGCTTCGGCGCCAACGGCACCGGCTCGAAGAGCATGGCCCGATCGCGTTCGACGTCGCACGTGCGCCTAACGAGGTCAAAACGGCGCTCGAAACCTTCTTGCAGCTCGAGGCGAGCGGCTGGAAAGGCAAGCGCGGCACTGCGCTGATCCAGCACGCGGGCGATGCCAGCTTCATTCGCCGCGCCGCGCCCGCGCTCGCCGAAGCCGGCCAGTGCGAGCTCATCAGCCTGCGCACTGGGCCAACGCCGGTCGCCGCCGGCATCGTGCTGCGGCATCTAGACCGCGCCTTCTTCTTCAAGCTCGGCATCGACGAGCGCTTTGCAAAATATTCACCGGGCGTGCAGCTCACGCTCGAGCTGACGCGCCACCTCTGCGCCGATCCGGCGATCGCCAGCGCCGATTCCACCGCAAGCGCCGATCACCCCATGATCAACCCGATCTGGCGCGGCCGCTTCGCAATCGGCGACGTGCTGATTCCGCTACGGCGGAACGATCCGACGGTGACGCTGATCCATGCGGCGCTGGTTGCGCGCTATGCTGCGCTGGACACCGCGCGGCAAGCCGTTCGCCTGCTCCGCAGGTAGAGCGCCTACTCCGCCGCCTGCGCGTTGATCTCCTCCGACACCTGACGGATGGCGCGGGCGAGCAGGTTCGGATCCTGCGCGCCGGAGACGGCGTATTTCTGCGCGAACACGTAGGTCGGCACGCCCGAGATGCCCTTCTCGGCGGCGTCCTGCGCCTGCGCCGAGATCAGAGCGACGTCCTCGTCGGTGGCAAGCCGCCGGCGTACGTCGTCGGCATCGAGCCCGACATCTGCCGCCGCCTGCACCAGCACGTTGACGTCGGTGAGATCGCCGCCGTCGCGGAAATAGAGCTCCATCAGCCGCTGCTTCATCTCGGGCGCCTTGCCGGCTGCCTCGGCCCAGTGGATCAGACGGTGGCAGTCGATGGTGTTGGGCTGGCGCTGCACGAGATCGGGCCGATAGGTCAGCCCCTCCTCGCCCGCGGCTGCGACCACGCGGCCCGCAATGCCCTTATAGGCCTCGACCGAGCCGAACTTCTTGGTCAGATAATCCTCGCGACTGATACCCTCGCGCGGCACCCAGGGATTGAGGAAGAACGGGCGGAAGTTGAGCTCGACCGGCACGTCCGGCACCAGCGCGAGCGCATTCTCGATCCGGCGCTTGCCGATATAGCACCAGGGGCACACCACGTCGGAGACGACGTCGATCTGAAGCGGTTTGAGCGTGCTCATCTGAGGCTCCTTCGGGCGGACCATCGGTTCCGTCGGAAGATAAGCCGAACGCGCCCCGAGGCAAGGGCTAGCCGATCTTTGCCGCCATCTGCTTCAGCCGCTCTGCCGTGAGCTCATCCGCCGGGAAGAACGTCTCCAGCGCCAATTCCGACAGCGTGATGTCGACGGGCGTGCCGAACACCATGGTGGTGGAGAAGAAACTTAGTATCTCGCCCTCGTGCCGCAGCTTGAACGGGATCGCGACATTGTCGTGCGAGAGCGGCGCGGAGCGTGCCGGAATCGGATAGGTCTTCAGATCATTGTAGAGCTTGATCAATTCAGGGTCGGCGGTTGCTTCGCATTGCCGGTGCAGCCGCTCCAGCAGATGCCCGCACCATTCGGCGAGATTGACGGTGAGCGGGGCGAGCGCCTCGGGATGGAAGGCGAGCCGCAGCACGTTGAGGGGCTGGCCGAGCAGCCGCTGCGGGACGCCCTCCAGAAGCGGCGCCACCATGCGGTTGGCGGAGACCAGATTCCAGTGCCGGTCATAGGCCAGCGCCGGATTTGGCTCATGCGCCCTGAGCACGAGGTCGATCGCCTGGCGGGCTGACTTCAAGGCGGGATCCTCCAGCGGGCGCTGCGGAAACGCCGGCGCGTAGCCGGCCGAGACCAGCAGCACGTTGCGTTCGCGCAAGGGAACATCGAGCCGCTCGGCGAGCTTCAACACCATCTCGCGCGAGGGCGTCGCGCGGCCGGTCTCGACGAAGCTCAAATGCCGCGCCGAGATCTCCGCTTCGCCCGCGAGATCGAGCTGGCTCATGCGACGGCGCTGCCGCCATTCGCGCAGGTAATCGCCGATATGGATGGACTGGGCGCGCTCGGCCTGCGCCGCGGATGCATGTGCGTTCATGGTCAAAAACCTAGCATGTGGATTTCGGCCCTTCCATTACTCCTGAGGTAATCGAATTGCGCAGGGCCATGGCGCATCTTCTCGGGCAACAGGAGATGACCATGATCGCGCTGCTTCTCTATCGGACCGTCGCCGACACCCTGCTGCCCTGGGCGGTGAAGTTTGCGACCCGCATGCTCGCGCGCAGCCTCAACATGCCGGAACCGCTGGTGCATTCGACCGGCGACTTCGTCGTCGCACAGGTGCTGGCCTTCGAGCACAGCGTGGGAAAAAGCCTCTGCCCGTTCCGCCTCGCACGCATCATTCGCGCCTTCTGGCGCGGCCTGCACTGATCTTCACCCCCAAGCCCACACAAGGAGAACGACCATGATCTTTGCATCGACTTTCCTGCGCCGCGCCCTCTTCGCCGACGCAATCTTCAGCGGCGTCTCGGCCATCGGCCTGACCTTCGCCGCGAGCGCCTTCGCCTCGCTCTTCAATCTGCCCGAGGCGCTGCTGCGCGAGACCGGCCTGTTCTTGATCGCCTATGCCGCACTCGTCGGCTGGCTGGCCTCGCGCAGCTCGGTGCCGAGGGCGCTCGTCATCCTCGTCGTGGTCGGCAACGCCGCCTGGACAGTCGCAAGCATCGCGCTGCTGTTCTCCGGCGCCGTGTCGCCAAACCTTGCCGGCGAGCTCATGATCGTCGCGCAGGCGATCGCGACCGGCGTGTTCGCGGAATTGCAGTATGTTGGGTTGCGAAGGAGCGGAAGCGCTGTGACGGCTTGACCAACGCCGTTACCACGCAAAGAAGTCGTCGCCCGGTTCGACCGGGCGACCCAGAATTCCAGAGACGACAAACGTATGTGGATAAGACGCGGCGCACTGGATGCCCCGGTCTATCCATCAAGCCGGGGCATGACAGCAGAAATAAATGATTACGCCCGCGCGCGGCCGTTGGTCTTGCCGTTGGCGTGCTTGCCGTTGAGCTCCTTCTTTTTCGGAGCCGCGCCCGCCTTCTGTGCCTTGCGCTCGGCGCGCACCTTCACCTTGGCCCGCTCGGCCCGCGCCTCGGCGCGGAGCTTCTTGCGCTTCTTTTCGCAGGACGCGCACTTGCAGCCGATCGGCTTGAGATAGGCTTTGAAATAGTCGGTGCCGTAGTCGTAGTTGATCTCGTCGCCCGCCTCGATGTTCTTGATGGCGCGGATGAAGACCTTGCGCTCGCGCGGCCGCACGTCGGATTCCGCATTGGGCCGGCAGGAATGGTTGATGTAGCGCGCGACGTTCTTGCGGACCGAGCCGTCGATGGTCCAGCGGCCGTTGAGCTCGAACAGGTATTTGTTCTCGATGTCGTCTTGTTCCGGGATCCGACAGTCCAGGATCGGCCCGAAATAGCGGATGATCCGGGTACCCTTCTTGATCGGTTTGGTGGCGAAGAGGCCAAGTCCGGTCTTGGAGCGGCCGACGCGATAGGGTTTGTTCGACGAGATGGCTGGCATGATCGAGATAAGTGACAACGCGGGACGAGGCGAAGGCGCTCTTCTAGAACGATTCCGCGGCCATGTCAGGTGTCTCAAGGCCCTGTTTGAACCTTCCCCACAATGAACACGTCTGATGGAGAGAGTTCCGCGCCCAAAAAGGGCTCATCATGAAGCATGCCACATTCGGCTGCCTGATCGCGCTGCTCGCCTGCGGCTGTTATGACCAGGCCAGCGCCCAATCTTTCGCCAGCAGCTACACCTCGACCGCGCCGAAGGACTGCCGCGTGAGGAGCGCCGGCAATGGTGTCGACGACAGCACAATCCGCGTCTGCCCCGGCAAGGCGGGCCTCGTCGTCCTCATTTCCGAGGATGACCTGCGCGAGGTCGTCTCAGTCGGAAAGAACCGCGCGGCTGCCGCCAAGGAGCCCGCGGCCGAGGACTGGTTCGGCCCGTTCAACTCGTCCGAGCACACGGTCGAGTGGCGGGCGGCGAACGGAAAACCGTTCGCCATCATCCAGCGCTGGCACATCGCCGATGGCAACGACCTCGACAAACAGGGACGGCCGAACACCAAGGCGATGCTGGTCGT
Source organism: Bradyrhizobium sp. UFLA05-153 (assembly GCF_054185185.1). Classification (NCBI taxonomy): domain Bacteria; kingdom Pseudomonadati; phylum Pseudomonadota; class Alphaproteobacteria; order Hyphomicrobiales; family Nitrobacteraceae; genus Bradyrhizobium; species Bradyrhizobium sp. UFLA05-153. Next base: position 72,092 of record NZ_JBBIAM010000030.1, on the reverse strand, counting down.
GACGCGGCTGCCGCCGGGCGCGGTCTGCCACGTCGCCTATGTCGATGCGATCGCTAATCCGAACGCCAACGAGCTGGCGCGCAAGGCCGCCGACGGTTTCGCCCGCAGCTTCGGTTGCGGCAAGGACGAGGTGAAGATCATGGGCGCGAGCGGCCGCGCAGTCGAGCTCGTGGCGCGCTAGCTACCGGTCAGCAGCCCGGCGGCCTCGCCACCGTCGATTTCAGGATCGCGACCAGAAGCTGCTCGGGCGTGGTGCCTTCCGGCAGCCGGTGCAGGATGTCCTTGAGCCGCCCGTCGAGCATCAGCATGGTGAAGCCGTGCACCAGCGACCAGTTGCGCGCGATGACCGCGGCATGGTCGAGCGACAAAGCGTCCAGCGCGGACTCAGTGAGCTGCTCCGGGCTGAAAATACCGACGGAGCTCGCCAATCCCTGGAACGACGCCGTGGCGGCCTCGTGCAACGACGGCCGGGAATAGTCGAGCCGCTCGCTGCGGAACATCAGGCTGTACATGCCGGGATGCATCTGCGCATAGGCAACATAAGCCTTTGCATTCGCCATCCCCCGCATCAGCGGATGCGTCTCGCTGGCGCGGGCGGCAATCATGGCGGCATTGAACCTGCGGAAGCCGACCGCGGCGAGCTCGCTGACGAGGCCGGTGAGATCGCCGAAATGATGGGTCGGCGCGGCATGCGACACCCCCGCCTCGCGCGCCACGGCACGCAGCGTCAGGCCGGCGAGCCCGTCGCACTCCAGCACGCGTTCTGCCGCCTTGAGCAGAGCCTCGCGCAGCGCACCGTGATGATAGGGCGTCTCGGCCTTCGCGCTCGCGGCGCGGCGCGGCCGCTCCTTGGCCGCGGATGACGGCGATTTTCTGGGGCGAGCGCGACGGATGGTTTCGGTCTTGGCCATGACCAGCGTTATATGACGTTATTTTGACAGTGTAAAGATTTCGCTTGACCGAAGCTTGAAGCGGCACTAGCGTATCTTTACGGTGTAAAGATACAGAAGGATCCGCCATGCAGCAGGATGTGTTCAGCCAGGTGCCGGCCAATCGCGCGCCGATCCCGTTCGAGGCCGACGCGCCGTTCCTGAAGGTCGTCGGCGAGTTGCCGCGCGAATTGAACGGCACGCTCTATCGCAACGGCCCCAATCCGCAGTTCGAGGTGGCGGGCGCGCACTGGTTCGTCGGCGACGGCATGCTGCACGCATTCCATCTCGAAAACGGCCGCGCAAGCTATCGCAATCGCTGGGTCCGCACGCCCAAATGGCAGGCTGAGCATGATGCCGGCCGCGCATTCTTCGGCAAGGGCTTCGGCAGCAAATTGCCGGATGCGCCTGCGCACCTGACCGACGGAGGCGTCGCCAACACCAACATCATCTTCCACGCTGGCAAGCTGCTCGCGCTCGAGGAAGGTCATCTGCCGACCGAAATCGAGCCCGGCACGCTCGCCACGCGCGGCTATTGCAACTACCAGGGCCGCGTCGCCGGCCCCTTCACCGCACATCCGAAGATCGATCCCCTAACCGGCGAGATGGTGTTCTTCGGCTACAATGCGAGCGGCCCGCTCACGCCCACCCTCTCCTACGGCGCGATCGACGCCAGCGGCAAGGCGACGCGTTTTGCGCGTTTCGAGGCGCCCTATGCCAGCATGGTGCACGACTTCATCGTGACGGAGAACCACGTGCTGTTTCCAATCCTGCCCATCACCGGCAGCATGGAGCGCGCGATGAAGGGCCGGCCGCCTTATGCCTGGGAGCCGGAGAAAGGCGCCTATGTCGGCGTGATGAAGCGCAACGGCAAGCCTGAGGACATCGTCTGGTTCCGCGCCGAAGCCTGCTACGTCTTCCACGTCATGAACGCCTGGGAGGACGGCAACCGCATCATCGCCGATGTCATGCAGTTCGAGGAGGCGCCGCTGTTTCCGCATCCCGACGGCAGGCCGACCAATCCCGACAAATCATTCGCGCGCCATTGCCGCTGGACCTTCGATCTCACCGGGAATACCGACCGCTTCCAGCAGACCTATCTCGACGATCTCACCGGCGAATTCCCGCGCGTCGATGATCGTCGCGCAGGATTGAAGACCAACCACGGCTGGTACGCCTGCGCCAATCCAAGGCTGCCGATGTTCGCCGCGTTGTCCGGCATCGTGCATGTCGATGGTGCGGGAAAACGCCTCGGCCATTATCTGCTGCCGGCCGGTGACAGCATTTCGGAGCCGGTGTTCGTCGAGCGGAGCAAGGACGCTGCGGAAGGCGATGGCTGGCTGCTCGCGGTAATCTGGCGCGCCCGCGAGAACCGCAGCGATCTCGCCGTGTTCAACGCCACCGATGTCGAGGCCGGCCCCGTCGCGCTCGTGCAGCTCGGCCATCGCGTGCCCGACGGTTTTCACGGCAACTGGGTGGGAGCGGCGTAGTCGCTCATCCGTCATTCCGGAGCGGAGCGAAGCGACGAGCCCGGACTCCATTTCGCCGCGCATGATGAGGCACGATGGATTCCGGGCTCGCGCCAAGTGGCGCGCCCCGGAATGACACCGTGGAAAAAGCATGCCGCACCTCAAGGGAGCCCCACATGCACATGCCAGCATCACTGCGTTCTATCTCGCGATCCTCGCCCTGCTCTATGCCGTCCTCGCGCTTCAGGTGATCCGGCTGCGACGGAGCAACAAGGCCGCCTTCAGCGACGGCGGCAACACGAGCTTGCGCAATGCGATCCGCGCCCACGCCAATTTCATGGAGTACGTGCCGATCATCACGCTGATGGTCGCCATGATCGAAATGTCCGGCGCCTCCACACTGCGCGTTCACCTCCTGATGGGCGCCCTGTTGGTGTCGCGGCTGATCCATCCCTTCGGCCTGTCCGCCGCGCCGAACTCGCTGCGGTTTCAGATCGGCCGCGTCGGCGGCATTTTCATCACCATCAGCCTGTTGATCACGTGTGCCTTGACGATCCTGTCGCGGCTGCCCTGGAGCGATTTCGCCGACGAAGTGTCGACGCAAGCCATTGCAGCAATTCACTTTTTACAGGTCATTCACATCATTTTGACACTGTAAAGATTTCGCTTGACCTTGCCCTGGTCTGAACTATTGATTTTTACGTTGTAAAGATTGGCCTGATCGAGGCGGCTCATGACCATCTTCCTGATCCTTGCCCCCTATGGCGCCTTTGGCTTCCTGATGTTCATGACATCGGCCACCGCCAGCGTGTTCACGGCCTCCGCGATCTGCCTCGTCACCATCGCGATCGACGTTGCGCGCGGCCGCTCGGTGAAGATCCTCGCCGCCGGATCGGCGGTTCTGTTCGCCGGCATCGGTATCTATCTCTCGCTGCTCAATCCCATGCTGAGCGCGCTCGCGGTGAAATTCTCGCTCGATGCGGGCATCTTCGTGATCTCGCTCGGCTCGATGCTGGCCCGACACCCGTTCACGCTGCAATACGCCCTCGAAGAGGTCCCCGCCGAGACGGCGGCAATGCCCGGCTTCCTGCGTGCCAACTACATCATTACCGCCGCATGGACCGCGGCAGCGCTGTTGATGATGGCCTCCAACGCCGTGCTGCTCTACGTGCCCGGCCTGCCGATCTGGTCGGGCCTCGCGGTGGCCTTCGCCGCCCGCAACAGCGCGATGTATTTCACGAAATGGTATCCGGAGTACCGTAAGATCAAGTACGGTACGCCCGCGAGCGCACTGCCCTCCTCCTAACTGACAGGACCGACGATGAAGGACGTATTCGCCCGCCTCGCCTCCGACTTCCTCTCGACCATCGTCTTCCTCGTCATCTATCTCGCCACCGACAACATCATCCTGGCAACGTCGGTGGCGATTGCGGGAGCGATCGCGCAGGTGATCTATGCCCGCGTCAAGGGCATCTCGCTCGGCTACATGACCTATGCCTCGCTCGCGCTGGTCATCGTGCTCGGCACCGTCACCATCCTCACGCAGGATCCGCGCTTCGTGCTGGCAAAGCCCTCGATCGCGCATTTCGCGATCGGCGCGATCATGGTCAAGCCCGGCTGGATGCTGCGCTACATGCCGGCGCGGGTGACCGACGTCATTCCGGAATATGTCACCGCCGCAGGCTATGCCTGGGCCGTGCTGATGTTCGTACTCGGCGCCGGCACCATCGCGGTCGCCTGGACCGGCGATCTCAAATTGTGGGCGTTCTACGTCTCGGTCGTTCTCGTCAGCGCGAAGATCGCGGCCTTCGCCATCCAATACGTGATCTTCCGCATCATCATCACCAGCCGCCTGCGCGCCGCCGCCCGCGCCTGACTGCGGCGAAGAGAGCGTTAGGCAGCGGCTTTGAGTTGCGCTATACGCTCAACTCTGGACGGACCGCGTAACGCGGGCTCACCACGACAGTTTAGGGAGACGGGAATGGCTGTGGACGGCAACTGGAATCTGACCATGACGACGCCGATGGGTGAGCGCCAGGCGACGCTGAGCCTGACGAGCTCGGGCGGCACGCTCACCGGCACGCAGGGCGCGGAAGGCAACACCGCCGAGATCTTCGACGGTGCGGTCAGCGGCGATGCCGTCAACTGGAAGGTCTCGATCACCAATCCGATGCCGCTGACGCTCGAATTCGTCGGAACGGTCTCCGGCGACAGCATGAGCGGTGAGATGGGCATCGGCCCGATGGGCAGCTTCCCCTTCACCGGCACGCGGGCCTAGCCCTCTTCACCCATGCGTGCTCTCCGCCTCATCGCTGCGACGGTCCTGTCCGTCGCAACAGCGGCGGCAGCTCGCGCGGACGACAACGAACCGGCGTGGCGCGCAAGCGCCCTCGTCCAGGTGCCTGCGGGATATGTCGCGGGCGAGGCTTATCGCACCGATCCTGCAGGCCTCACCGGCTACCTCGCGGTCGATCGTGCCAATTCAAACGATCCGAAGACACCGGCGAGCGTGTTCGCACCGCGCCAGGTGCTTGTCGTCAAGCTCACGCCAGATGCGACGCGCGCGGTGTCGGCGGAGTTGAAGCCGCGCACCGATCCGGCACGCAGCAACCGCGACACCACGATGAGCGACCCCGACAGCGAAGAGAGCGAGTACGACAAGCTCCAGGCCGAGCTTGCAACGAAACGTGACGCGCTTCCCGATGGCACCGAGCCTTGCGATCTCGGCGGATGGTCCGAGGACAAGGACCCGAAAGGCCTCAACGTGCGCGCCGAGCCGACGGTAAAGGCGCGCGTGCTCGGCACGCTGCCCGCGCCCTATCGGCTCAAGATGGGCGGCAGCGAGAACACGCCTGACGGCGGCTGGCTCACCGAATTCCGCATCATCGGCTTCAAGGACGGCTGGTTTCTGATCGAGGGCGCGAAGCCGCCCGGCAGGGACTATGAAGACGACAGGAAATATCCGCGCAACGCGCCAAAACCCTATGCCGGGCGCGGCTGGGTCGCGGCCAACAAGGTTGGGGTCGCGAACGGCAGCACGCGCATGGGCGGATTATTCCAGGCCCCGTTCGTCGACGCCAAATGGACGCCGGCGAAGCGCGCGCTCGGCGGTGCGCTGGATACCGATGGTGGCCCCAAGCGCATTCTCGCCTGTAGCGGGCATTGGGGCCTCGTCGAGAGTCACGACGGCGTACGCGGCTGGTGGCGCTCACTTTGCTCCAACCAAGTTACGAATTGTAGCTGATCGCGGACGCGTCTGCGGTCATCGGCCACGGGGCCGATGCACTCCCGCCGTTGACCCCGGCCAGTACCGGGAGCAACATCGCGCGCACAACTCAAGATTTCAGTCGCAATCGATCCGACAGCAGGGTCATGTCACTGAGGGCCAACAGGCGACGTTGATGCCTCGAGCCCCTGACCTAGGCAATGTGCCAACCGTGGCACTATCAAGATCGGCTATGGTACAGCGAGCTTTGGCGCCGTGTCCTGAAACTCTCGAGCTCTGATTTCACGGAACGACACCAAGCGGCGTTGCGCCTCGTCCCACAGCACAAGCCTTACGCACCGAAAGCTCTGCAGGAGCGTTATATGACCGACCTCGCGCAGTTCCGGGTGGTCGCGTAGCACGTGTGGCAGCCGGTAAAAAGGGATACGACTGCAGAGATGGTGCACGTGGTGGATGCCGATGTTGGCTGTGAACCAGCGCAACAATATCGGAAGATCGTAATGTGAGCTGCCGTACAGGGCGGCCTGATGCAGATTCCAGCGCTCGTCGCGCTCCCACGCGGTTTGCTCAAACTGATGCTGAACATAGAACAGCCATACGCCGGCCGTGGCGGCGAGCAGCATGATCGGGAGATGTACGAGCAGGAACGCCTTGATACCGATGAACCATGTGAGGGCGGCGGCGATCAGGGCAACACCGAGATTGGTTGCCATTGTGCTGGCCCAAGGCTGCCAACCGTCACGCATGAGGCCGACCGGGAGACGGTGTTGCAGGAGAAACAGATAGGCTGGTCCGAGCACGAACATGACCAGCGGGTGGCGGTAGAGTCGGTATTTCAGACGGCCCCACCGCGAACGGGCCTGGTATTCGCGCACTGTCAGGGTATCGATATCGCCGATACCGCGCCGGTCGAGGTTGCCGGTGGTGGCGTGATGGATCGCGTGGGCGCGGCGCCACCAGTCGTAAGGCGTCAGCGTGAGCACCCCAATGACGCGGCCGACCCAGTCGTTCACCAGACGATTGGCGAAAAAGGTGCCATGGCCGCAGTCGTGCTGGATCATGAACAGGCGCAAGAGAAAGCCAGCAGCAGGAATCGCGATAAGCAATGAAGCCCAGGCGTGGCCAAGGGAGAATGTGAACCAAGCTGCCGTCCATAACGTCACGAGCGGCAAAGCCGTGATCGCCAACTCAGCAATGCTGCGCACGTGATTTGGCGTCCGATAGCCGCCCAGAATGCGCGTCCAACGCCGGGTGTCGGGAGTCGCCAGACCTGAGTTATGTTTAATGCTCACGATGATATCCGAGGCCTACCTATCGCGCGCTGGGTGGACTGACTTTTCAGCCTCGCAGCTCGCAGAGAATATCCTTGACACCGTACACGTAAGACCCAGGCGCCGAGGGATCGGCACCCTTCGTCGGTTGATCTATTTTTTGGAGAAGGGGTCTGAAACGTGCGCGCCGTCAGCAACGAGGCGAAGCGACCCAGGTCGTCGGCCATCTGTCGATTGGGCCCGATATAGAACATGAATTGGAACGACGTCAAGGTCTGCGGCATCCGGCTTGCCGATGTCCGCTTTGGATCTTGGCTGCGTAAGAACGCGGTCGACCGGCGCAGCCCTGTACACGACCCTCCTGTTGAAGATGCGAGACGAGGGCTTGGTGAAGTTCGATATCCACAAGGGGCGATGGCTCATCGGGTGGTTTTGTGGAATTGTGGCGACCGTCCGACGTTGATCACCGAAGACTCACCGTGGTGCCCAGGAACGCCGCTCACACTTGAAGGATTGAGCGTCTCGCAGCACCCGATAGACCTCGAGCGGTTGCTCTGTGCGGCGACGGATTAGCCGCGACGATTTTTCTTTACCTTCTTTCCAGGGGCACCTTTTGCGGGCCAAGCGCTTACTGGCCGCGATTGACCGGCGTGGCCGGGCTTGTCCCGGTGTTTCTTTTTCTTCCCGAATTCCGGCTCGCTGGCGAATTTCGACCCGCTGTCGCCGTGCGGCTTGCCGCGTTGCTTCGGTCCTGTCGCGTCACGAGACTTGTCGTTGCGACGAGCATGGTGATCGGTGTCGCCGGCGTCGCGCCGCGGCGCGTGTGGGCGCTTTTCCGAAGACGCCTCGCCTCGGGGAGCATCTGCCATCGGCTCGATGCGTATGCTGTCTTCCTTGTCCGGACGCCGGATCTTGATGGCGAAGGATTCCGCGACCCGCTCGGAAATCTCGAACTCGGTGGTGGTGTCCATAATCCGGATGGCGCCGATGTCGCGCTTGTCGATGCCGCCGCGGCGGCAAATCATCGGCAAGAGCCAGCGCGCCTCCGCATTCTTTCTTCGTCCAATGGCGGCGCGGAACCATACGCTGGCCTCCGCCATGCCGTGACGCGACGATGATTTTCCCGTCTTCGATCGGGGCGTGGCAGGACGGTCATCGCCGCGCGATGTGCGAGCATTCTCTCGACCTCGCCCGTCGCGCGGCCGACCGCTCCCCTCACCGGGATCGAGAATGTCTTCGGGCGAAGGAAGCCGCGCGCGATAGAGACGCGCGAGCGCGGCGGCGATATCCTCTGGCGACCGCTCGGCGAGCAAGGCTTGCGCCATTGCCAGATCGTCGGAGGTCGTCTCCTCGGTGAACACCGCATCCTTCAGCATGCGTTCGTGATCGAGCTTGCGGATTTCATCCGCCTGTGGAGCGGTGCCCCAGACGGCGTCGGTGCCGGACAGGTTCAGCAGCAGTTCCGCACGCCGTCGTCGTGCGGGCGGCACCAGCAGGACGCTGACACCCTTCCGGCCTGCACGGCCGGTGCGGCCCGAGCGATGCTGCATGACCTCCGCATCGTTCGGCAGATCCGCATGAACGACGAGGTCGAGGCTCGGCAGATCGATGCCGCGCGCCGCCACGTCGGTCGCCACGCAGACGCGAGAACGTCCATCCCGCAACGCCTGCAGCGCCTGGGTTCGTTCGTTCTGCGTCAACTCGCCGGAGAGCGCGACCACGGAAAAACCGCGCTCGAGCAGTGCCGCCTGCAAATGCCTGACAGCATCTCTCGTGTTGCAAAACACCAGCGCGCTCGGCGACTCGAAGAAACGCAGGACGTTGACCACCGCGTGCTCGACGTCACCGGGAGCGATCCGGATGGCACGGTACTCGATATCGGCATGACCGCCTTCGTCGCCGGCGACCTCGATCCGGAACGCCTGTTGCTGATATTGCTTGGCCAGCGCGACGATGCCGCGCGGAAAGGTCGCCGAGAACAACAACGTGCGGCGCGTGTCCGGCGTGGTCTCGAGGATGAATTCCATATCCTCGCGAAAACCAAGATTGAGCATCTCGTCGGCCTCGTCGAGAACGACGGTCCTCAATTCCGAGATGTCGAGATGGCCGCGCCGCAAGTGATCGCTCAATCGGCCGGGCGTCCCGACCACGATGTGAGCGCCCGCGGCAAGCTCGCGCTGTTCGCGGCGCGGATCCATGCCGCCGACGCAGGAGACGACGCGCCCTTCCGCATGTTGATAGAGCCATGCGAGCTCGCGATGGACCTGCAAGGCGAGCTCACGGGTGGGCGCGACGATCAAGGCAAGCGGTGCGGCAGCCCGCTCGAAGCGCTCCAGGCTGCCGAGCAGATTCTTCGCAATGGCGAGCCCGTAGGCGATGGTCTTGCCCGAGCCGGTCTGGGCCGAAACGAGCAGGTCGCGGTCAACGGCTTCGTCCGCAAGTACGGCGATCTGAACAGGGGTCGGCCGGTCGTAGTTGCGGTCGGCGAGAGCGCGAGCGAGCGGCGGACTTGTGGTCGGGAATGACACGAGATGAATAGCCTTGTTTGGTTCAGGCGGAGCTTGGTTGGTTCAGGCAGAGATGGTCCGGCCGAACGAATGGAAGCCACGCGCGCGGCCGCACGCGTGGCGACTTGATCAGGATGCTTTGCGAACTCCTGCGAGGACGCGTGCTAGCCCAGGTTCAACTCCTTGAAGAAGTCGTTGCCCTTGTCGTCGATGATGATGAACGCCGGGAAATCGACCACTTCGATGCGCCAGATCGCTTCCATCCCGAGCTCGGGATATTCGAGCACCTCGACCTTCTTGATGCAGTGCTCGGCCAGGTTCGCCGCGGCGCCGCCGATCGAGCCGAGATAGAAGCCGCCGTACTTCTTGCAGGCCTCGCGCACGGCCGGCGCACGGTTGCCCTTCGCCACCATCACCATCGAACCGCCGGCGGCCTGGAACTGGTCGACGAAGGAATCCATGCGGCCCGCCGTGGTCGGACCGAACGCGCCGGAAGCGTAGCCCTCGGGCGTTTTCGCAGGACCCGCGTAGTAGACCGGATGGTTCTTGAAGTAATCCGGCAGCGGCTCGCCCTTTTCCAGCCGCTCGCGCAGCTTCGCGTGTGCGGAGTCGCGCGCGACGATCATGGTGCCGGTCATCGAGACCCGCGTCTTGATCGGATATTTCGCGAACGTCGCCAGAATGTCCTTCATCGGCTGGTTGAGGTCGATCTTGACGACCTCGCCGCCGAGCGTTTCTTCGACCTGCGGCAGATACTGCGCCGGATTGTGCTCGAGCTCCTCGATATAGATGCCGTCCTTCGTGATCTTGCCGAGCACCTGGCGATCGGCCGAGCAGGACACGCCGAGCCCGATCGGCAGCGAGGCGCCATGGCGCGGCATGCGGATCACGCGCACGTCGTGGCAGAAATACTTGCCGCCGAACTGCGCGCCGACGCCGAGCGACTGCGTCATCTTGTGGATTTCCTGCTCCATCTCGACGTCGCGGAAGGCGTTGCCATCAGGCGAGCCGTGGGTCGGCAGCGCATCGAGATAGCGTGCGGAGGCGAGCTTCACCGTCTTCATGCAGAGCTCGGCCGAGGTGCCGCCGATCACGATCGCGAGGTGATAGGGCGGGCACGCCGCTGTGCCGAGCGTCAGCACCTTCTCCTTGAGGAAGGCGAGCAGCCGGTCTCTGGTCAGCACCGAGGGCGTTGCCTGGAACAGGAAACTCTTGTTGGCCGAGCCGCCGCCCTTGGCCATGAACATGAACTTGTAGGCGTCATCGCCCTCGGCGTAGATCTCGCACTGCGCCGGCATGTTGTTTGCGGTGTTCTTCTCCTCATACATCGACAGCGGAGCGACCTGCGAGTAGCGCAGGTTGCGGCGCAAGTAAGCGTCGCGCGCGCCTTCCGACAGCGCCGCCTCGTCCTCGCCGTCGGTGATGACGTTGCAGCCCTTCTTGCCCATGATGATCGCGGTGCCGGTGTCCTGGCACATCGGCAGGACGCCGCCGGCGGCGATGTTGGCGTTCTTCAGGAAGTCGAGCGCGACGAACTTGTCGTTCGGGCTGGCTTCGCCGTCCTCCAGGATCGCGCGGAGCTGCTTCAGATGCCCTGGGCGCAAATAGTGGTTGATCTCGCCAAAGGCCGCCTCCGACAGCGCCCGCAGCGCCTCGCGCGACACCACCAGCATGTCCTTGCCCAGCACTTTCTCGACCCGCACGCCCTCGGTCGAAATCTTCTTGTAGGGCGTCTCGTCCTTGCCGAGCGGAAACAGCGGGGTGTGCTTGTAGGGCGGAACGGGCTGGGACTGGTCGGGAAAGGCGGTGGGAGCGTTCATGGTCTGGTCTCGGGGTTAGGTCGGCTGGGCGCGACAAAAGGCGCCAAGGTTTGAACCCTTCTAAGCACTTTTCCCACAAAGGGAAGGTTTTCGGACGCCCTCCAGCAATCGAAATGACGAATGCCTGCCCCTGCGATTACACCTGACACCATCCCGGTCCCGGCCCTGCCGATACGCCGCCCGTTCGGCCTCTTGATGGTCCTCTTCGCCGTCGCGGCGCTGGAGGCTTTTGACGGCTTGTCCAGCGTTTCGACGCTGTTTGGCGACATGTCGGAGATCCCTGGCCCCGGTCTCGGTGGATTCCTGATCAAGGCACATATCGCCACGCATCCCGTGCTGGCGCTGGCGGCGCTCGCCTGCGCGGCCATGGGACACCTGCGTGGCGCAATCCTCGCACTTGCCGCCATCATCATGATGACCTGGCTGAACCACATGCCTTCGGTGGTTCTGCACGGCTTCGACGTCGCCGGCATCGGCGCCTTCCAGACCCCGGCCGAAATCATCGCCTTCCCGCTGATGGCCGCCTGCGCCATCGCCTGCGCGCTCCGCAATCAGCGCCTCGCTCTCGCCACGCTGCTGGTCGGCGTACCGACGCTGTTCAACATGATGATGTTGGTTGCCTTTGCGGTGGGCGTGGCGATCTACGGGTTCTGAAAAACCGGCGCATTGGGCCCGCATAACCGACAACGCGACACTTGCGCTTCGGGCGCTCCAACGCTTTTATAGCGCCGAAGGGGCTTTTCATCATGATTTTCAAATTCGACGTTCGCGGCGCGATTCTGGCCGCCGCTGCAATCACCGGCCTTGTCACCCTCGCCTCGCCTGCGCGCGCGGACCAGTGCGATGACATCGCAAAGCAGCTCGGCAATGCCATCGACGGGCTGAAGGTCAACTTCAAGGCCGCCAACATCATCTACCTCACTCACCCTGCGGCGAAGGAATTGTCGCTCGGCTGTCGCGCGCAAGGGCAGACCTACTCCAACGAGCTCTATGCCAAGGGCGACCGGCGGCCGACGTCGCAGTTCTATGATCTGGTCGCCTCGGCGGCGGCAATCATCTTCACGCTGCCGAAGGACGACACCACGACCGGTGCGACGCGCTGCCTGAAGCGCATGGGCATCTTGCGCGGCGACAAGGTGTCGATGCGCTACAAGCGGCTGAACATGGAGTGCACACGCACCAAGACCGAAGCCTCGATCGCAATCACGCGGCCGAAGGACGAGTAGACGGAGTCCCTCTCCTCACGATCGGGCACCGTCGCGACGTCGGGTCCACAAACTCCGTCATTGCGCAATGACGGGGAAAGAGCGGTGCTCTTGCTGAGGCGCTCTTGATTGCGGTGATAAAGGCTGCCGTCCTGCGGCTGACGCAGAAAAATCCCTCGCATTTTAACGATCTGCTTCACGGAAGGTTCGGCTCCCGCGGGTCATGTTCGCGTGTTTCTATCTGTGAGGATTTGCGTGATGAGTGTTTCTAGCGTTACGCCGCCGCCGATCGCGATCGTGGCGCCGAACTACGACACGACCCAGCAGCAGGACGACCAGACCAAGGCCAACGATTCCGATTCCAGCTATCAGCCGCCGCCGGCGCCGCCGCTGCCGCCGGGCCAGGGCACGCGGATCGATCAGTACGCCTAACCTCGGCTCTCGCCCGCCTTCAAGCCGCATCTTTGCCAGATAGCGGCGCTAGCATCATGTGCGAATTGCAGGGAACCGCGCATGATCGCAAGACTGCTCTTGCAGAACTCGATCGTCGTTGTCGCAATGGGCGCGCTACTGTTCGCGTCCGCCGGCACGCTGGACTGGCCCTCCCTGTGGGTGTGGCTGATCACCTCTGCACTGCTCGGCCCGGTCTGCGGCTGGTGGCTGTACCGGCTCGATCCGGCACTCCTCGCCGAACGCCTCCGCCCGGTCATCCAGAAAGACCAGCCGGCCGCCGACAAGGTCTTCATGGCCGTGTTCATCCTGGCGATGGTGGCCTGGCTTGTCACGATGGGGCTGGAGCGGCGCTATCGCGCCTCCGACATGCCGGTCGCGTTGCAGGTGCTGGGCTTCGTGCTGAACCTGCTCTCGACGGCCTGCATTCTTTGGGTGTTTCGCGAGAACTCGTTCGCCGCACCCGTGGTGAAGCTGCAAACCGAGCGCGCGCAGCACGTGGTCTCGAGCGGACCCTATGCCTATGTGCGGCATCCCATGTACAGCGGCATGGTGCTGTTCTTCCTCGGCGTGCCGCTGCTGGTCGGCTCATGGTGGGGCGTCGCGATGCTGCCGCTGTTCCTCGTCTTGTTTGCGATCCGCATCCGCATCGAGGAGCGCACCCTGATCCAGGGCCTGCCCGGCTATGCCGACTATGCGCTGCGCGTGCGCCACCGGCTGCTGCCGGGCGTCTGGTGAGCATGATCCGGAAAAAGTGTGCAGCGGTTTTCCCTCGCGACAAACGCGGAACGCGTTTGCGCGGAGATCATGCTCAATACAATAAACCTAGCACGATGATGATCCGCTTACGCGTCGAGCTCCTTGTAGCGGCGGAAGATGCCCTGCTCGTTGAAGGGAATGCGGCGCTCGCATGCGAGATAGGCCTTGATGTTCGGCCGAGCCGCGACGCGCTCGCGCAGCGCGACGAGGCCGGGGATCTCCTTCTCGAAGGCGCGCATGCGTTTTGGAAACGCGTAGCGCAGGCCGTCGACGATCTGAAACAGCGAGAGATCGGCGTAGGTGAGCTTGCGGCCGGTGACGTAGACACCGCCATTGGTATCGAGAAGCTCCTCGAAATAGCCGAGATATTTTGGCACGCGCTCCTTCCAGAATTCGGCCGTGCGCTTCTTCGCAGCCGGCCGCGCGTCCTCGTAGTAGAGCGACGGCCCGAGCGGATGATGGGTGTCGTGGATCTCCAGCACGAAATCGGCGATCGTGAGCTGGAGCTGATGCAGCCACAATTTGCCGGCCTCGGTCTTTGGCGCGAGGCCATGGCGGCTGCCCAAATAAAGCAGGATGTTGGCGGTCTGGCCGATGACGAGCTTGCCGGCTTTCAGGAACGGCGGCGCAAAGGGCGGCGTCCCTCCTTGCGCATCCATCATCTTCATCATCGCAGCCGTGCCGCGCGGCCCGCGCGCCACGTCGACATAGGCCGCCCCCGCCTCCTCCAGCGCCAGCCGCACATATTCGCCGCGGCCCTGGATCTCGGGCCAGTAATAAAGCTCGTATTTCATGAGGGAGGTCCCGTGACAATGCCGGGACAAGTAATAGCACGCGACGCAAGTTCCGTCGTTGCGAGACGGAATCTCGTTGCCGCACACTCCGTCATTGCGAGCCACCGGGTCCGCGCGTAGCGCGGCCCGATGACAGGCTCAGCGAAGCAATCCTGAGTCTTTCCGCGGCGGGATTTCTGGATTGCTTCGCTGCGCTCGCAATGACGATGAGGAGAGAGCTGCGCTCGCCTCAATTCGCCGCGAAGCAGTAGAGCAGCCCGTCGCCGCCGGTGCTCTTCAGGTCGGCCTGCGAGCAGCCGCCTTCCGGTCCGCGCGAGGGATGCGAGCTGTTCCAGGATTTCGAGGGCTCGTCGTCGCGCAGGCCCCGGCGATCGAGATGGCCGACCATCGCGGCGCCTTGCGTGCTCGACGTCCAGTTCTTGCAGGTGCGATCATCCGGACCGGCAAACGCAGTGCCGTCGGATTGCGAGCCCGTGAGGACGTCGTGCCGGTTCGGCTGGTCGCCAACACCATTGATCCCCTCGCCCTTCTCGCTCAGCGCGGTCTGCTTGGTGAGGTTATTGGCCGGGCTGTGCAGATCGGCAACGTCCTTGGCGATCACGACCCCCTTCGCATTCTGCCACGGTCCCTTGCCGATGCGGTCGCGCGCGTTGACGGCCGGCTTGCCGTCTGCGGCTTGTGTCGAAAGGTACGCATGCCAGGTCTTGGTGCCGGCGCCGGCGGATTGCGCGAGCTTCTGGCATTGCGCGTCGGCACCATCGAGACCGCCGAGATCGGCGCCCTTGCCGGGCCCGCTGGAGGTAACGAAGAAGGTTATGCCGGCCGATTGCGCGAGTGCCGGCGGCGCCGCGACCAAGGCAAGCGCGGCCACAGCGAGTGCGGGGCGTAACGGGTTCGCACGTTTCATCAAACGGGTCATCTCTTCCTCCAGTTGTGTTTCTTTGGCCGCCGCCCTAGTCGAACCCGCCGCGCGCGAGATTATTCCGCCGCCGCGGCGCCAAGCGGGCACAACAAAAAAGGCGCCGTGCCGGAGCACGACGCCCTTGTTCGTTGATTTGCGAGCGATCAGTTGGTCTGCTGGATCGCCGAAAGTTCCCAGTTGCTGCCGGGCCGGCGCGCGAAGGTCCAGACCTCGGTGACTTCGCTCGGCTGCTCGCTGCCGGCGACGATCGCGCCGGTGTTGCGGTCGACCGTCTTGTCGGTCAGCGCGAAGCGCATCGCGACGGTGGCATAGTCGGTCACGTCCTCGCGCCAGGCTTCCGCCAGGTCGCCCTGCAACAGTTTTACGTTGGAAGTCTTGTTGACGACGTTGCGGGCGCGGTTCTCGGCCAGATCCTTCTCGAAATAGGCAACCATTTCCGGCGTCGCGAGCGTATGCAGTTTTGCGACATCCTCGTTCGACCAGGCGGCCTGGATATCCCCGAGCAGGCGCTCGAAGGCCTCATAATCGGCCGGCTGGATCTCCAGCGGCGCGTTGTTGGCGCCGAGCCCGAAACCAAGTCCGCTGCGATAGCTCGGCTGCGGTCCGCTGCCTGCGCCCGCGCCAGCATAGGCCGTCTGCGGCGTGTGACGGCGCTGCCACCAGGACATCGCCATCCGCACCAGGAACACCACCAGCACGATCTGGAGAATCAGCCCGAGGATCGACGACAGGCCGCCCAGCCCACCGAACAGGCCGCCGCCGAACAACAGGCCGAACAGGCCGGCGCCGATGAAGCCCGCCGCGAGCCCGCGCAGCATGCTGCCGCCCGGACGGTTGAACATGCCGCCGCCCATCGGGGCGGTCGAGTTCGCGCCCGGCTGGCTATAGGTGCGGTTGAAGGGTGTGGCCGTGCCCGGCGCCGTCGAGGTCGACGGCGGCGCGGAGAAGGTTCGCGAACCGCGCGAGCCTGACGAGAAGCCGCCACCGACGCGTGCATCGGCGGATGTGATCGCGAGCGCGGTCGGCAGCGCCAGCGCCAGCGCGACGGCCATCGCCTTCACGAGACTGCGGCTGCGTAACGAGAAATTCATGTGCGTTTCCCAAATCCCCGACATGGGGAAGTGCCCCTAAGATGGGCAGTGGAACACAAAAGTGAAGCCGGTTTCGGAAACCGCGGCTGCGGCCCTCAGTCGCGGGGTGGTGCGGAATTACCCGCCGTTGGTTGCATCCTCCCACGGTCGTCCTGGCGAAACCCAGGACGACTTCGGAATTTGCGGCCAAGTCTCCGGTCCTATCCCACCTCACCCCGCCTTCATCGTCTCCTTCACGGCGGCGACGAGCTGGCTCAGCGTGAACGGTTTTGGCAGGAAGTCGAACTGCTGGCCTTCGGGCAGGCTCTTCTCGAAGGCGTCCTCGGCGTAGCCGGAGACGAAGATGAACTTGATGTCGGGGTTCTTCTCCCGCATCGCCTTCAGAAGCGTCGGACCATCCATCTCCGGCATCACGACGTCGGAGACGACGAGATCGATCGCGCCGCTCTGCTCGTCCAGCACCTCCATGGCCTCGACGCCGTTTTCGGCCTCGACCACGGTGTAGCCGCGTGAGCGCAGGCCGCGCGCGTTGAGTGCACGTAGGCCCTCCTCGTCCTCGACGAGCAGGATGGTGCCCTGCCCCGTGAGGTCGGTGCGTGGCTTGGCTTCGGCCGCGGGCGCTTCCTTGGCCGCGCCGTTGGTCGCGGCGACGGCGGCCGTGCCGGTCACCGGCGTCTCGACCTGCGCTTCGGGTTCGGCATGGTGCCGCGGCAGGAAGATATGGAACGAGGTACCCTTGCCCGGCTCGGAATCGACGTAGATGAAGCCGCCGGTCTGCTTGACGATGCCGTAGACGGTGGACAGCCCGAGCCCCGTGCCCTTGCCGACCTCCTTGGTCGAGAAGAACGGCTCAAAGATCTTGTCGCGGATGTCGGCGGGGATGCCGGTGCCGGTGTCGGCGACCTCGATCCGCACATAGTCCGCCGCCGGCATGCCCTTATAGGCGAGCTTGCCCGCTTCGTCCGTGGCGACGTTGGCGGTGCGGATGATCAGCTTGCCGCCGTCGGGCATCGCATCGCGCGCGTTGACGGCGAGATTGACGATGACCTGCTCGAACTGGGAGACGTCGACCTTGACCGGCCAGAGGTCGCGGCCGTGGACGAGATCGAGCTTCACCTTCTCGCCGATCAGCCGGCGGAGCAGCATGGTGAGATCGGAGAGCGCATCGCCGAGATCGAGCACCTGCGGCCGCAGCGTCTGCCGGCGCGAGAACGCCAGCAGCTGCCGCACCAGGGTCGCAGCCCGCGTCGCGTTCTGCTTGATCTGCATGATGTCCTGGAACGACGGATCGGTCGGCTTGTGCGCGTTGAGCAGGAAGTCGTTCGCCATCATGATGGCGGACAGCACGTTGTTGAAGTCGTGGGCGATGCCGCCGGCGAGTTGGCCGACCGTCTCCATCTTCTGCGACTGGTTGATCTGGTTCTCCAGCGCACGCCGCTCGGTGGTCTCGAGGATGTGCACAATCGCGGCCTCGGCGTCGTTCTCGCCCTCGTCGACCGGCGTGACGAAGAACTGTCCCCAGCGCTCCTTCGTTCCCTCCAGCGCAACCTCGACCGGCGCGATGTCGCCCTTCCCTTCGGCGGCCTGGTTGATCGCCGCGATCAGCAGGTTCCGATCGCGCGAATTGATCGCGCGGAAGATCGACCTGCCGGCGCTGTCGAGGCCAAGGCCCTGCGCCAGCTTGGCGTAACGCGCGTTCGCCCGCACGACGTTGCCGCCGCGATCGACGGTGGCGATCGCCATCGGCGTGTGGTCGAAGAAGCGCATGAAGCGCACCTCGGCGGCGCGGTCGGGATCGCTGCGCTCGTCGCGGGCGCGGCTGATCACGAGGGTACGCGACGGGCCCGGCGTGCCGTCGGCTCCGAAGGCCAGCTTGTGGTAGAGCCGCACCGGCATGGTCTTGCCGGTTCGCATGCGCAGGTCGATGTCGAAGACTTCCGTCTTCACCTCACCCGGCACCGCCACGATCGAGGTCAGCAGCGAGGCGCCATCACCGGAGACGATGTCGGTGAGCTTGAGGCCGCCCGAACCGATCTCGGCGAGATCATAGTCGAGCCAGTTGGCGAGCGTCGCGTTGACGTAAGCGAGCTCGCCGGCCGGATTGACGGAGAAGAAGCCGCACGGCGCGTGATCGAGATATTCGATCGCGTGCTGGAGCTCCTGGAACACGTCCTCCTGGCGCTCGCGGTCGCGGGTAATATCGGCGATCGACCACACCGCATATCTGGCCTCGCGCTTGCCCGTGCCGAGCGGACGCACCCGCATGCGCAGCCAGCGCCCCTG
Organism: Bradyrhizobium sp. UFLA05-153; assembly: GCF_054185185.1. Taxonomy (NCBI): domain Bacteria; kingdom Pseudomonadati; phylum Pseudomonadota; class Alphaproteobacteria; order Hyphomicrobiales; family Nitrobacteraceae; genus Bradyrhizobium; species Bradyrhizobium sp. UFLA05-153. Next base: position 53,366 of record NZ_JBBIAM010000030.1, on the reverse strand, counting down.
GCTGCCGTCATGGCCGGAGATCCGCACCTCTTCCTGCTGCCGCTTGCCTTCGCGCGCGGCCTTCAGCAGGCGGAACACGGCCTCCGACACATCAGGGTTGCCGATGAAGACGCGCTCGACGGGCCGCACGTCCTGCGGGCCGGAAGCGCCGGTCATGGTCAGATAGGCCGCATTGGAATAGACGACATGGCCGCGCGGATCGGTTACCGCGAGCCCGTCGAAGGCATGATCGGAAATGCGAGCAATGATGGGATCGTCGAGATTGCGGTCGGCGAAACGAACGATGCCGGCCGCAAAGGCGAACAGGTTGAACAGACCGACCATCGCCAGCACGGCGAGGATGCCGAGGATATAGGGCTGCGCCTGCGTCCGGCCGAGCGTCATCAGCCCGACGGCGACTGCCACGAGCGTCGCCGCCACCAGGAACACCAGCGCGATGCTGCCCGAGCGCTGCGGCGGCTCATGCACCGCAACAGGCTCGCGTGACACGTTGTGGTCGGTTTCGGCGGTCATCCCAGGTCAGCGCAGCCTGTCGGCAGGAAAAGAATGCGCGAACCGCGCGCAACGGGCCCTCCCTGCCTGAATCGGACCCGCAGGCGCAAGGGCGGCAAGGGCGAAACGTACGCTGATTCCCAGTTTACGGCCATTTCCGGTACTTTTCGGGTGCCTTATTGCCGTCCGGCGCCGAATCCGCGCTTCAGCCGCATGACGTAGCCGATGACCTCGGCAACAGCATGGTAGTGCTCGACCGGGATTTCCTGGTCGATCTCGACGGTGGCATAGAGCGCGCGCGCCAGCGGCACGTTCTCGACGATCGGAATGTCGTGCTTGCGGGCGACCTCCCTGATCTTGAAGGCGAGATTGTCGACGCCCTTGGCGACGCAGATCGGCGCCTGCATGCCGCGTTCGTAGGAGAGCGCCACCGAATAGTGGGTCGGGTTGGTGATGATCACGGAGGCCTTCGGAACCGCCGCCATCATGCGCTTCTTGGCACGCTGCTGCCGGAGCTGCCTGATCTTGCCCTTGATGTGCGGGTCGCCTTCGGACTGCTTGAACTCCTCCTTGATCTCCTGGAGCGACATCTTTTGGCGCTGGAACCAGCTGCGATACTGGAAGAAATAGTCGGCGATCGCGATGATCGCGAGCGCCGCGACCACCGCGCCGAGCAGATGGATGGTCATGTTGGTGGTGGCGCCCAGCATGGCGACCGGGTCGAGCTTGACCATCGCCTCCATGCGGTGCCGCTCCGGCCACAGGATCATGGTCATGACCGCGCCGAGCACGATCAGCTTGCCGATGCCTTTGAGGAAGTTCGCCGCCGCCTGCTTGCCGAAAATGCGCTTCATGCCGGCGGCGGGCGAGAGCTTGCTGAATTTGGGCTTCAGGGATTCGGCAGACCACACCAGGCGGTGCTGGAGCATGTTGCCGGCGATGGCCGCCAGCACCAGCATCAGCAATGGCATGCCGACCGCGGCGACCACCGCGACTTCGATCTGCTGCATCAGCGCGAGCAGGTTCCCGCCGTCGGTCTTGATCATCCAGGAATTGGCGAGCAGGTTGCGCATCGGCGTCACCAGCCCGCTGCCGACCGAGCCCGAGAAGGTCGAGACCACGAGCGTGCCGCCCGCGATCATGAACCAGGTGTTGATCTCCTGGCTCTTGGCGACGTCGCCGCGCTCGAGCGCCTCCTCGAGACGTTTTTGCGTCGGATCTTCTGTTTGACTCTCGGGATCGTTGTCTTCAGCCATCGATCACCCATTACTTGAGTGGCATCATCTGGTGCATGACACCGATGAAATAATCGAGGAAGGTGCCCATCATCGCCGTGAGCACCACGGCAAGCACCAAAAATCCGGCGAAGATCGAGAGCGGCACGCCGACGAAATAGACCTGCATCTGCGGCATCAGCCGCGCCAGCACGCCAAGCCCGATATTGAAGACGAGGCCGAACACCAGGAACGGTCCGGAGAGCTGCAAGCCCAGGCGGAAGGCGGCGGCGAAGGCGCGCGTCGCCAGCGAAGCGACATCGCCGCTTGCCATCGTCTCGCCCGGCGCGAAGATCGCATAGCTGTCGTTGAGCGCGGCGATCACGAGATGATGGCTGTCGGTCGCGAACAGCAGCGTCACGCCCAGCATGGTCAGGAAGTTGCCGACCAGCACGCCCTGCTGGCCCTGCGTCGGATCGACCGAGGTGACGAAGCCGAGTCCCATCTGCTGCGCGATCACGGCGCCGGCGACCTGGAGGGCGGCAAGCGTCACGCGCGCGGTCGCGCCCAGCACGATGCCGATCGCGATCTCATGCAGCATCAGCACCAGGAGCGAGGAGATCGAGCCCATGTCGACATGATAGGCGTTGCGATGCAGCGGCAGGATGATCAGGGTGAGCAGCAGCGCGATCGACAGCTTGATGCGCGTTGGAATGTTGGTCTCGCCCAGCCCCGGCAGCAGCATCACCATCGCGCCGACCCGGGCGAAGGCGAGCATGAAGGCAGCGGCGAGCGCCGGCAGCAGCGAGATGTCGATGCGCATGACACACGCATTGTGCCTCAGCCGCCGATGATTCGCGACGATATCCGCAGCATGTGGGAGTGGAGCGCGTCGGCCATGAACGGCAGCGCCAGCAGCATGGTCGCGAAGATCGCGAGGATTTTCGGCACGTAGATCAGGGTCTGCTCCTGGATCTGCGTCAGCGCCTGGAATAGCGACACCACGACACCAACCACGAGCCCCACCACCATCAGCGGCGACGACACGATCACGATCGTCCAGATCGCATCCCGCGCCACGTCAAGCGTTTCAGGTCCGGTCATTGCAAGATCCTCTATTCAACACTCGCCTTCCCACCGCCGTCGCGAGGGAGCCACGCCCTCTCCCGTCATTGCGAGCGCAGCGAAGCAATCCAGAGAGGCATCCGCGGAAAGATTCTGGATTGCTTGGCTGCGCTCGCAATGACGAGTGTGAGAAACTCAGATCGCCATCTTCATGATGTCTTCATAGGACTGGATCACCCGGTCGCGCACCGACACCAGGGTCGAGACGGCGACATCGGTTTCGGCCACCGCCGTCACCACATCCATGACGTTGGCCTTGCCGCTCGCCATGGCCACGGTCTGCGCATCGGACTTGCGGCCGGAGTCCATGACGCTGCCGATGGAGTCCTTGAGCAGCGCGGCGAAGGACGGGCCATTCGTCTCCGATCCCTTGCCTGCGGCGCTGTTCTCCAGCACGCGCGCGAGGTTGGCGTAGGCGTTCGCGGCAATCGTCGGTGAAGCCATGGCTTTGAGCCTCCTGTTCAGGCCTTGAGGATGTCGAGCGTGCGCTGGATCATCCGGCGCGTTGCACTGATGATGTTGAGATTGGCTTCATAGGACCGCTGCGCGTCGCGCATGTCGGTCATTTCGACCACCGAGTTCACGTTCGGATATTTGACGTTGCCGCTCGCGTCGGCGGCTGGATTGTTCGGCTCGTATTTGACGCGGAAGTTGGACTGGTCGGGCTTGATCTTGCCGAGGGTGACGACTTGCGCGTCCAGCGTGCGGTCGAGCGCGGAGGAGAAGGTCGGCACCTTGCGCCGGTAGGGATCGCCGCCGGCGGTCTGAGCAGTGGAGTCCGCGTTCGCGATGTTCTCCGAGATCACCCGCATGCGCCCGGCCTGCGCGCGCAGGCCGGAGGTCGCAATCGCCATCGAGCGGGCAAAGTCGCTGCTGTCATTCGCCATGATGCGCTTCCGCTAGCTCTAACCTTTACCGATCGCGGTCTTCAGAAGGTGCAGGCTTTTGGAGTAGAGCGAGGTCGCGGCCGCGTAATCCATCTGGTTCGAGGCGGACTTCATCATTTCCTCCTCGAGATTGACGGCATTGCCCGCAGGACGTGTCTCGAAGCCCGCATTCTTGTTCTGGTCGAAGCTCGACGGCGCGCCCGACGGCGTCATGTGCGAGGCGCTGGTGCGGGCCATCGCGAGCGGCCCCATGGAGCCGGTGACCGCGCCGGCCTTGTCGAACTTGGGCTCGACCAGGTCGCGCGGCCGGAAGTTGGGCGTGTCGGAATTGGAGACGTTCTCGGACAGGACGCGCTGGCGTTCCTGGTGCCACTGCATCTTGGTGCGAAGCGCCGAGAGCACCGGAAGGTCGTTGATGGACATGGCTTGCGGCTCCTTGCCCCGGATCAGGCCCGGAGCTAGGCAGAATTTGCCGCGTGTATGGTTAATGGCTGGTTAAGAGGTTGGCGGCAGATATCCCTCCTTGAGACGCCAAGGTTTCGCCCCGTGATTCTACGCTTCCAAAACGCTCGTTAACCCAATCGCTTGGCTCCGGAACAATCCCCAAGAAGTCGTTTTGGATCGGGCGATTCATGGGTTATTAAGAACCGGGGACGGCAGAACTTGCCGTGAGGTGTTAAGGGATCGAACTTCTGGGGCGTCGCGGGCTTGTGGTCGGGATGGATTTCGACCATTGGCCGCATGAGACAAGCGCCATTTGCCGGGGACAAGCATGCAAGGCCCTTTGACCTTTATCTTAGCGTTCATCGTCGTTCTGGCGCTGATCGGCCTGGCCGCGTGGCTGGTTCGCCGATTCGCGACGAACCGGCTGGGCGCCAACACCCAGCGCGGCCGGATGCCCCGGCTTGCCGTGATCGATGCCGCCGCCGTCGATGGCCGTCGCCGCCTGGTGCTGGTCCGGCGCGACAATGTCGAACATCTCCTGATGATCGGCGGCCCGACCGACATCGTCGTCGAGCCCAACATCGTGCGTGCAGCCCCGAGCCGCGATCAGTTGCCGCAACGGGCCGGGAACGCCGAGCCGCCGCCGCGCCTCGCTCCATTGCCGGAACCCGTCGCTTGGGATGAGCCTTCGCCGCGCCCCGAGCTGCTCGACCAACCCGAGCCGCAGATGCCCGAGCCGTCGCCGCGGCCTGCGCGTCCCTCCTTCGCCGACGAAGTGCGCCGGCCTGCGCCTGCGCCTGCGCTCGCCGAGCGTCGCAGTGATCCGTTCGCCGGCTTCACCGCCGAGCCGGTCACGCCGCGCCCCGAGCGCGAGCCACAGGTCAGGCCCGAGCCGATGCCGCCGCGTGTCCCGCGCGGCGAGCCGATGATGCCGCGCCCGCCGCGCCAGAGCGAGCCGCCCAAGGTCCCGCCGGTGCGCGCCGCCGCGCCGCCACCGCCTCCCCCGGCGCCTCCCGCCCCGCCGGCGCCTCCCTCGCCGGCCGTGCCCTCGAGCGCCGAGCAGAATCTCGCCGAGATGGCGCAGCGGCTCGAGGCCGCCCTGCGCCGGCCCGCCGGCGAGACGGTCGCGCCTCCCGTTGCGCCCGAGCCGCCCGCACCCGCGGTGCGCCCGTCACGCAACGAGGCGCCTGCCCCGGCCGCACCCGCAAAGACGAGCTTTGAAAATCTCGAAGACGAGATGGCCTCCCTGCTCGGCCGCCCGAAGCCATCTTCGTGAGGCACTCGGCTTTCCCGCGTAGAGTTTTTTTCCTTCCTGTCCTGATCGGCGCCGCTCTCCTGGCGGCGCCTGCGCATGCGCAGGACATCAGCATCAATCTCGGCGGCCAGGGGGGCGGCGGCGTCACCGAGCGCGCGATCCAGCTCATCGCGCTGCTCACGGTGCTGTCGATCGCGCCGTCGATCCTGGTCATGATGACGTCGTTCACGCGCATCGTGGTCGTGCTGTCGCTGCTTCGCACCGCCATGGGCACCGCGACCGCGCCGCCGAACTCCGTGATCATCGCGCTCGCGATGTTCCTCACCTTCTTCGTGATGGGACCGGTCCTGCAGAAATCCTATGACGAGGGCATCAAGCCGCTGGTCGCCAACCAGATCGGCGTCGAGGACGCGCTCCAGCGTGCCTCAGTCCCCCTGCGTGGCTTCATGCAGAAGAACGTGCGCGAGAAGGATCTGAAACTCTTCATGGACCTCTCCGGCGAGCCGCCGCCGGCAACCCCCGACGAGCTCGCGCTCCGCATCCTCATCCCCTCGTTCATGATCTCCGAGCTGAAGCGCGCCTTCGAGATCGGCTTCCTCCTGTTCCTCCCATTCCTGATTATCGATCTCGTCGTCGCCTCCGTCCTGATGTCGATGGGCATGATGATGCTGCCGCCAGCGGTGGTGTCGCTGCCGTTCAAGTTGATCTTCTTCGTGCTGGTCGACGGCTGGTCGCTGGTGGCGGGAAGCCTGGTGCAGAGTTACGGGGGGTAGCGGGCGGACGGCCACGGGGCAAACGTCTCCTGCTTTCGTCGAGAACCTCAGGCCCCTCCCCGTCATTGCGGAGGATGTGGCGGCAGCTTGCGACAACAATTGCCGGCCGGCGCTGCGGCTGCCCACCCTACCCCTTCACGTCATATTGCTTGCTGAGGTGATCGCCGATCTGCACGAGCATGGCGACGCATTCGGGGTAGCCGGGCTTGTCGATGGTGGCCTGGTCGGACTCGTCGCGGAACTCCCAGCTGTCGCCATCGCGGAGAACGATGATCTTCATGCCGTCCGAACAATCGGCATGGACCTTCAATTCGGCTTTCGCCATGGCGATCAGTTCGGCTTCGGTCTTGACGGGCTTGCTCATGTCCACGCTTCTCCCGGCATCGGCGCGTGTCGAGACCGCGCCTTGAACGGGAAATTGCCGCGTCAGAGGGCGGCTGTCGAGAGGCCGAAGGTAGGAGGACCTAGCGGGTCATCTTGATCTGCCTCACGGGCGGGATCGCGGGCAGCGAGCCGGTGTGCTCGGTCTCGTCCTTGGCCTGCGGCGGCATGGGCGCGCGGGCGGTGGCGTCGGGGAAGCGCTGCTTCATCTCGCGCAGGAAGCCGTCGAGCGTGTCGACGCTGGCCGCGAGCTTGGCAATCTCCGCGAATTCGGCGCTGGAGGCGGCCGCCGGCTTGCTTGCGATGTCGAAGGCGAGCCGGTCGGAGCTCTCGCTCATCAACGGCGCGTATTTCTCGCGGAAGCGCGACAGCCCGATCGCATCGTCGGCGAGCGCGTAGCCGACGGCGGCGCGGATCACGTCGCTCTTCTCGACCGCGTTGAGCGGCTTGAAGTCGCGAAAACGCTCGCCGTAGTAGAGCTCGATCTGCTCGGCGGATTCGCGCCAGCGCCGCGCCGCCCAGAAGATGTCGGAGCGCAGGCGGATGGCCTCGCGGCCCGCGACGTTGGAGACGATGTCGAGCGCGAGGTCGTGGCGGCCGACGTCGCTCTGCGCGCGCGCCTCCAGCAGCAGGCGCTGCTGGCGCAATTCGCCGGACAGATCGCTGATGCGGCTCGCCCGCAGCGCCGAGATGGCCATGTCGGGCTTGCGGTTGGCGAGATAGACCATGGCGAGGCGGGCCGCGACCTGCGCGCGCGCCGCCCCTTCGAGGCGGTGGTCGACCTGGTATTGCAGGAGCTCGGCGGCCTGGTCGAGCAGGTCGATGGACGCCAGGCGATCGGCGAGCTTGCGGATCAGCTCGTCGCCGCGCCGGCCGATCGGCGTCAGCTCGCGGAACTCGTAGAACATCCCGAGCGCCTCGATCGGCGGAAGATCGTCGCCCTTGGAGCTCAAGAAGATCTGCGAGAACAGCTCCTGCGCAAGGTCCTGCGCCTGGCGCGAGGCGTCCGCATTCGGTTGGAGTATCGTCGCGGTACGGGCCGCGGCGAGCGCATCCCGGTAGCGGCCCATGTCGGCATACATCCGCGCCAGCAACTGCAGCGTCTTCACCTCGATGGCGTCGCCGCGCCAGGTCATCGCCAGCGTCTCGAGCTCACGCAGCGCGTCATCCTTGGTGATCTCGTCGCGCTTCTGCCGCAGCGCGACCTCGAGCTGCTTGGCTTCGGCGGCGGCCGGCCGGTCGTCCGAGCCGACAGCGAACTTGTAGTCGTCGAGCGCGTCCTTGTCGTGGCCGAGCGCTTCGGCGAGCCTGCCGCGCAGCACCGCGAAGGACGGCGCCATGTCCGGCGGCACGCCGACGACCTCGAGCTCGCTGCGCCGCTTGGAGGCGCCGGCATAATCCTTCACCTCGAGCGAGGCCCGCATCGCATCCATCGTCACGATGCGCTGGACGTCGAGCGGCAGCGAGGCGATGGCGAACTCGACGTTCTTGAACTTTTCACGCGCATCGGCCCACTTCCCTTGGCGCGCATAGGCGAGCGCCTTCCAGAGCTGCGAGTCGTGGCTGTTGCCGATTACGGGATTGGCGAGATCCTTCAGCCCCTGCCCAGGCCGGCCAATGAGGATGCTCGCGATCGCGTGCATGATCAGCGCCGAGGACTCCTCCTTGTTGAGGGGATCGGCCAGCATGACGTCGGTCATCGCCTTGGCTTCGTGATACATGCCGCGCGACATGTAGAAATGCGCGAGGTCAAGCCGCGGGATCGAGCGCTGCGCCGGCTCGACCGCCGCGATCGCGGCGACCAGCGCGCTCTGGCGGTTCATGAACAGCTCGGACTGGCCCTTGCGCCATTCCTCGATGTTGAAGACCGGCCGCACCGCGGTCGGCGCGCGCTCAGCGGAGACGTCGACCGGCGACAGCGTCAGCCCGCCCTTCTTGCCCAGGATCACCTTGTCGGAGCCGACCTCGACGCCGACCTCGTCGGAGTTCGGACGAATGGCGATGCCGTGCGCGGATTCGAGCAGCGAGAGATCGACCAGGTCCTGCCGCTTGATGAAGCCGCGGACCGGCCGCGGCGCGGTGACGACGTAGAGCGTGTCGCCGGCGTCGGGATCGGTCAGCTTGTGCAGCATGCCCGGATTGGCGAAGGGGATAGCGATATTGGCGAGCGCCGGGTCAGTGATGTTGCGCATCATCATTAGCGGCAGCGGCGTTGCCTGGATCTTGTCGGCGAGCGTCAGGAGCCAGTTGGTCTCCTTGCCGTTCTCCTCACTCGACAGCGAATAGACCAGCGGCCGATTGAGGCGGATGCGGATGGCCTGGCCCTTGTCGAGCGGCGTGCGGCTGACCTCGCCGATCATCGCGCCGCCCTTGGCGCGGATCGGCTCGACGTCGATGGCTTTCTGGGTGTCGAACACCAGCCAGACGGTGTCGCCGCGCCGGAATGCGGCGGCGGGCGTTGCGACCGAGAGCGGGAACGTCACGCGCAGGCCGTCGCTGTCGCGGCGGGCATCGACGCTCGGCGCGGTGTCTTGCGCGACGGCCGGAGCCGGCGCCTCGACTGGTGCGGCTTTCGCCATGTCCTTCGGCGCGTCCTTGACCGGCTCCTTCGGCGCTTCGGCGGCCATCGGTGCTAACGGTTTTGGCGCAGCAGCCGGCGCTGCGGCCTCTGCAGCCGCCGGCGCAGGTTTCGGCGCCTCGGCCGAATGCGCAGCTTGAGCCGTGACAGGCTCGGGCGCGGCCAGCACCGGCGCGGGCTTCGGCGCCTCGGCAGCCGGCGCCGCGCCCGCGACCTCAGGCTTCACCTCGATCTTGGCCTCGCGCGCGATGGTCTCGGAGGTCGGCGGCGCGATCTCGCGCGGCATCTCCTTCTTCTCCACCGCCGCGTGCGGTCCCTGCGTCGCGGCCGGCTTTGCTGGCGCCAGGACCTGCTCGGCCGTCGTCGCGGCCTTGTTCTTGTCCGGCTGGAAGGCGACGTCGACGACATAGTTCTTGTCGTCGCGGAAAGAGTGCACGTCGGCCTCGCCGATCAGCGCGATCTCGACATTGGTCTGGTCGATGTCCGCCTTCTGCTTGATCGAGGCCACGTTCGGGGGCGCCGCCACGACCGCGTCGGCGAGATCGAAGTTGAGATTGGCGTTGAAGGCGAGCGTCAGCTTCTGCTCGTTGAGCACCGAGGAGACGCCGACGCCGTCGGGCATCTCGAAGACGAAGCGCACGAAGGTCGGCTGCACCGAGGCGCGGACGCGGATCGGCGGGCGCTTCTTGGTCTCGGCGGCCACGCGCTGGGCGCGCAGCGCGCGCTCCGCGGCGCGCGCACGATCGGAGAGTTCCTTCACCACGTCCATCGGCAGGCTCGGCGGCGCGCCCTTCCAGCCCTCGGGCAGAAGGTCGACGAAGGTCCGCTCGCCGGCATTCATGGTGTTGACGGTGACGCGGCGCGCGAGCGACAGCCGGATCGCCCCGCCGTCGGGATCGCGGCGAGCGGAGTTGACGTAGTCGGGGGCACCCTCCGGGATGCGGTCGACCGGTACATCGACCGGTCGCTCGAAGCGGATGATCAGGATCGATCCCGCGGTCGTCACCTCGGACGAAACGTCCTCGCCGAGCTTGATGACGAGGCGCGCAAAACCGCCGCCGGCCGAGAAGGTCGCCTCGCCCCGCACCGGCTCGGCGCGCGCGGGCAAGGCCAGGCCCACCAATAGGCAGGCGGCCAGTACGGACAGCACGCGGACATGACGCTGCACGCCCGGCGCCGAGGTCAACACCAAGGCGCGGGCTCGCGACCAAAATCCAGCGGCAGCCTGTCGCGCCATTGGCGGCATTTCATCCGGTCCGACGATTCATGCCGGCAATGGGGCCGGCCTGTGCCCTCGACTGTAAGGTTTCGCCAATTAAGGACTTGTTAATGCTGTCGGATTGATTTGACCGGCGCTCGCTGCGCCGCACCAGCGTTCCCGAAACGGCCAGTCGAGGGCCCCCGGCGGTGGGAAGTAGCGCCATCGGTCGCACGTCCACGGAGCGCCGCCCCGGCTGCCGTTCTGCTATAGTGCGGACATGACGATCGGGATCGCCGGACCCGGCCAGAAGGCGCCGCGGCGCAGTGCTGCGGCAGGGTTCATTATCGCGGCCATCGCCATCGTCATTGGTCTGATCCTGCTCGCTCTCGTAAGCGACGTCCTGGTCGACTGGATGTGGTTCGCCTCGATCGGCTACAGGCAGGTCTTCTGGATCACGATCGGCGCCAAAACTGCTGGCTTCCTCGTCGTTTTCGCAGCGACTGCCACCGTATTGTGGGTGAACGCGCGGATTGCTCTTGGTCTCGCCGGGCGGCGAACCCGGTTGCCAGCGGCCTTTGTCCCAACAGTTGGAGCCGCTGCGGCTCAGCCCGATCCGCTTGAATTCCTGCGCGAGCGACTGCCGTGGCGTGGCGTGATCGCCGCCAGTAGCTGCCTCGTCGCCTTGCTTGTCGCCTGGGGCGAGGTCGGCAACTGGAGCACGCTGCTCCGGTTCATCTATCAAGTGCCGTACGGCAGCAACGATCCCTTGTACGGCAAGGACATCGGTTTCTACCTCTTCTCCCTGCCCGCCTTTGTCGCCGTCAAGAACTGGGCAATGCTGACGCTCGTCATGAGCGCGCTGTTTGCCGGGTTTGTCTATTGGGTGCATGGCGACATCGAGGACCGGGCCCAGCGAATGTCGCCGGCGGCGATCTCCCACGGTTCGGCACTGCTTGGGCTTTTCTTCGCCGTGAAGGCGTGGTCCTACGGGCTCGACCGCTACCACCTGCTGTTCGGCGACAACGGCGTGGTGGTCGGCGCAGGCTATACCGACGTCAACGTCGAATTGCCGGTGCTTTGGATCCTGATCGCGCTGTCGATCGTCGCCGCCTTGGCCGCATGGGCGAACCTGTGGGTGCGCACCTACCGCCTCCCCACCGCCGCGATTGCGCTGCTCTTCAGCGCCGCATTCCTGCTATCGGGCATCATCCCGGCAGTCTTTCAGCGCTTCTACGTCAGGCCAAACGAGCTGGACTGGGAGCGTCCCTATATCGAACGCAACATCACGCTGACCCGGGAGGCCTACAATCTCAATCGGATCTCACCGAAGCCGTTCCCTGCGGAACAGACGCTGACCTTCAACACGCTCGAGGCCAACAAGGCCACGATCGCGAATATAAGGCTGTGGGACTGGCAACCATTGGCCGACACTTACGCGCAATTGCAGGAGATCCGCACCTACTACAAGCTGCGCAACCTCGATGTCGACCGCTACTGGCTCGGCGGCACCTACCAGAGCGTGATCCTCTCGGCCCGCGAGCTGAATTCCGAGTTGCTGCCGCCCAACGCGCAGACCTGGGTCAACCGCCACATCCTGTTCACCCATGGCAATGGTGCGGTGCTGAGCCCGGTCACCCAGAAGAGCAGCGAAGGGCTTCCGCTCCTCTACCTGCACGATGTTCCTCCGGTTGCTCAGGGAGGTCCCGACATTCGCGAGCCGCGCATCTACTACGGGCAGCAGACCGAGGACTACGTCATCGTCAAGGCGACCGTGCCGGAGTTCGATTATCCCAAGGGAAAGGACAACGTCTACGCGTCCTATGACGGCGCCGGCGGCGTCCCGCTGTCGAGCATGGTGCGGCGACTGATCTTCGCTCACTATTTCAATGACGTGAACCTGTTTCTTTCTGACTACATCGGCAACGGCAGCCGGATCATGATCCGGCGCAAGATCCAGGAGCGAGTCGGCACGATCGCCCCGTTCCTGGTTCTGGATCGCGATCCCTACCTCGTCGTCAGCGAGGGCCGGATGTTCTGGATTCAGGACGCCTACACGACCAGCGAATATTTTCCCTATGCGCAGCGCGCGTCCGGCCTCAATCTCAACTACATCAGAAATTCAGTGAAGGTAATCATCGATGCCTATAACGGCACTGTCGACTTCTATCTGATGGACCAGGCGGACCCGATCGCCGCGACCTATCGTCGAATTTTCCCGGCTCTCTTCAAGCCGTTCACGGCGATGCCTCCCGATCTGCAAAGGCACATTCGCTATCCCGAGGACCTCTTCCTCATCCAGGCTCGGCTTTTCCAAACCTATCACATGGAATCTGCCGATGTTTTCTACAACCGCGAGGACCTCTGGCAATTCCCGCGCCAGCCGGCCGGCGACGGCATCTCTTCGATGGACGGCACGACGGCGATGGCGCCCTACTACATCATCATGCGGCTGCCCGGCGAAGCTCAAGCCGAGTTCTTTCTGATGATCCCGATGGTACCGAGCCGCCGCGACAACATGATCGCATGGCTGGCTGCGCGCTGCGACGAGCCCGGCTATGGCAAGCTGATCGTGTACGAATTTCCCAAGGAGAAGCTGGTCTACGGACCGTTCCAGATCGAGGCGCGCATTCATCAGAACACGGAGATCTCCCAGCAGATCTCGCTATGGAACCAGATGGGATCGCGGGTAATCAGGGGAAACCTGCTCGTGATCCCAATCGAGAATTCAATCCTCTACGTGTCGCCACTCTATCTGCGGGCCGAGCAAGGGCATTTGCCGGAACTGAAACGGGTGATTGCCGCCTATGGCGAGCACGTCGTCATGAAGGAAACGCTTGAGGAAGCTTTGTCGGCGCTCTTCGCGAACGGCGGGCCCGCAACGACAGCGCCGGGTGGGACCGCGGAGTTGCCCAGTGAAGGAGCCACGGCGGCACGAGCGCAGGAGGCGCTCGCGCACTACGATCAGGCAATGGAGCGGTTGAAATCCGGCGATTGGGCAGGCTTCGGCAAACAGATCGAGGCGATGCGCCGCCTGCTGGAAGACATCCGCCGGCAACCGGGCGGTCCGTGAGGACCAGGCCCAGTGAAGTCCGCCATTCGCCTGAACTGAACCGGACGATGACTTCCGTATGTTCGGGTCATGGTTCGCGACCCACGGCCTGCTGAAAGACAAAGGCCCGCCCCCGAGTGTGGGGAAGAACGGAAGGCTTCAAGAGTTGGAGGCGGGCCTCAAGGGCATGCTATTCCAAAGCGGCGGGCGGAGTCCGTAAGCCAGCGCCCGTCACGTCATGACGTAGGTGAAATCTAAGCACCACCGAACCCGCCTGAATACCGGATTTTGATACCTCGACAGTCGCAGTCCATGTTTGCGAATGCGGGCCTCAGCAACTACCGCAGGCCGTAGCGCGCGAAATCGTCGTCGATCCTGGGCTGAATTGTCTGTGCCGCCACGATATCGGCGTCACCGCCAGCCTTGTCGCCTTGTTTGAGCCGGGCGAGCCCGCGCCCATAAAGCGCGCTCGCCAGTTTCGGCTCGAGCCGCAGCGCCAAGTTGTAGTCATCGATGGAGGCGGCGAGCTGGCCCATTTTCAGGAGGACCAGAGCACGTGAATCGTACGTTGCCGCATTGCCTGATCCCGATTGCAGCGCCTTGTTACAGTCTTCGAGCGCAGCCTGTAAAGCGCCCTGCATTGTGCGGGCCCAACAGCGTCCGCTCCACGCGCCAGCCATATCTGGCCGCAAGCGAATGGCCGCGTCGTAATCTTGCGCCGCACGATCGTACGCGTTCTTTCGCAGGTTGGCCTCTGCACGGTTCGCGAAGGCCTCGCCGTAGTTGGGATTGAGCTTGATGGCCTCATCCAATGACGCGATCGCGAGGTCGTATTCGCCTTTCATCAGTTGGGCCACACCGCGGTTGTTGAAGGCCTTGGTATAGCCCGGGTTGAGCTCGATCGATTGATCGAAATCGTGGATGGCTCGGTCATAGTGTCCCGTTTCGGCATAAGCGTTGCCACGGTTGTTATAAGCGATGGCCAAGGCCTTCGTCGCGCCTGGGTGCGCGTCGATGAACGCGGTGCAACCATCAATTCGCGCTTCGAGCGAGGCGCGCCCGACGCTGTTGCACAGCTCGATCGTCTTGAGATAACCCCCTTCCTGCTTCGGCGCCTGCGCCACCGCCGGCAGCTCGAGCAATAGCAGGATGAGACCGGACGCCACGCCGCCGGTGATGGTTCCTGTCGCACTCGGCTTCATATCGGGAATCCCGATCACGGACTGAGGAAACTTCCATCCCTGGTGAAAGGCTTCTAGCACCGTCGGCAGATGTTCAAGTTGAGCTTGCGGTCGGCTTTCTGTTCGGATGGCCCGGTGGACGCGGCGGATTTCTTTGTCACCTTGCTCTTGCTCTTGCCCTCTTCGATGAGGGTAGAGAATTTCACCGACCCGTTGTCGGATATCTCGACATGCGGCGTGGTGCCTCGGATGCCCATTGTTGCGGCCGGGGTGTCGACCTTCATGTCACCAGTTTTCGCGACTTTGCCGGCAACGAAGGTGAACGTCCCTTTGGCGAGGCTGAAGAAAGTCGAATTGGACTTTCCGTTCGGGTCGTAGACGTACTCGTCCAAGGTCATGTGCGCGTTGCTCGACAGATTGAACGAGCTGCCATCGGTAAAGTTGATGCCAACCCGACCGTCATCCCCCGTCTGTACCACGTCCCCCAGATAGACGAGATCGCCGGCTTTCGTCTGATTGGCTTGGGGGGGCACGTTGGCCTGAACGACGACCGCGTTCGCGTGCTCGATCGTGACCGAGCCCGCGGCGGTTACGACCTTGCCAATTGGCTTCGATGAAAAGTTTTGAAGGACGGGCTTGGCGGAATCGACTTGCGCGCGCGCAGCATCGGGCAAGAAACCGGCGAGCGTCAGAACAAAGGCGGCCACCAATCCGAATATCGAATATGCACGCATGACCTCCCCCTTCGTCGAGAAGATCTTCGCCCCAGTCCTCTGCGATCTTTCAAAATTCGCAAGTAGGACGGCAAATAGTATAATTTAATTGTTGTTAAATCCACCCCGGCGGCATATTTTTGTTCCGCAGGTCCGGAATACCGCGAAATTGCAATACCTCTTATTTGGAAGAGCAGATCGCTTCGATGGAAGGGGCCGGATACTCAGCGAGACGAAAGTAGTTCACGGCGGCCTCGCGCTGAACGCGCCTCTTTCTTGAATCGACTTGGGTCATCTCGATCAGGATTTCGGCGGGCGAGCCTCGGGCTGCCGGCGCCATGATTTGTTGACCTCGTGGCGAGGGCAGACCAGAGCGAAAGAAAAACGGCGCCGCGCTGAGCCTGAATTCCTCGACTGACGAGGTCGAAGGCTATGTTAGTTGCGTCCGGCGTTGAGGCCGGAGACGTGACCTCCGTGGTCCCGCCTCCGAAGATAATCGGCACCGTTCACACGGCAATCGGTTGCGGCATCCTCAGGCGCGCGAGCGGTGTCGCCACCGAAGTCATGGTTGGCGATCCACTCTGCCTTGGTGACGTGATCGAGACTGCCGCGGACGGTCGGATCGGCATCCGCTTCATTGACGACACCTTTTTCAACCTCTCCAGCGACGCCCGCATGGAGCTGAGCGAATTCGTCTACGATCTCGACGGCACCTCCTGTTCGGCCCTGCTCACGATATCCAAGGGCACCTTTGCTTTCGTTGCCGGCCGGTCGGCAAAGAGCGGTGCCCTGACGCTCGACACACCCGTTGGGAGCATTCGCGGCCGGATCCATACGGGCGGGTTCGGAATGCTGGCGCTCGGAGCATTGATGTTCTCGATGTTGAAGGGTGCCGAGGCCGCAGACGCGAACATCACGTTCCTGGACAACGACAGCATCACGTACAAGGACGTCGAGCACGGGGCGTTCGAGATCGTGACAAAGGAGGCGATCCCACGACACATCATCGTGGAGGATCCTGGCGAGACGGTCGTGCTCAACAAGATCGGGTCATCGGTCAGCGTCAACCAGGTCGTCAATAGTTTGGCTCGCATGGAGGAGCTCCAGGCGGCGGAGCATGACGTTTGGGCCAATCTCTCGAAGGAGATCGAGGCAAAGGGCTCCGGCACGACTCCCTTCCCGGAGACGCTGCCGCTGGAGCCGATCAATTTCATAGAGTCTGATGGCCCTGCGCAGCTACATTCGCTTCCGATCGTGCTGCCCAGCACCGTCGTCGTTCCCGACAATCCCATCATCCTTCATTCGCCGCCGACGTTCAATATTCAGTCGGGACCGGTCGAACTCGATACGGTGGTGTTTGACACCTTCACTGCGACCAGCGGAACGTTCAGCGCCAGCAGCACCAGTGACGCGCCACTGTTTTTCGGCATCAGCGGCGGGACCGCCGGCGATACGGTCGTGGGTGGAGTGACGTATGATGTGTCGAAAGGCAGCCCCTATGGCACGCTCTATGTGAACAGCGCCAGCGGCGCCTATACCTTCGTACCGAACAGTGACGCCATCAACGCGCTGACGGCGCCAACGACCGACGATTTCGTCATTACAGTGTCGGACGGCAACCTTACCACTGCTCAGACCTTCACAATCAACATCGATGGCGTCAATGACGCCGCCGTCATTTCCGGCGTCACGACCGGCTCGTCAACCGAAGCGGGCGGCGTCGCCAATACGGCGCCTGGCATATCCGCAACCGGCACGATGACCGATAAAGACGTCGACAATACGCCCAACACCTTCACGGTCGTGAGTTCGAAGGCCAGCACGGGGGGCTACGGCACGTTTAGCGTGACCGCGGCGGGCCTCTGGACCTACACAGTCGACAACGCCAACAGCAAGGTCCAGGCGCTCAATGTCGGCGACACATTGACCGACACCTTCACCGTGACGACCATCGACGGTACGCCGCAGGTGGTGACGATCACCATCCACGGCGCCAACGATGCCGCGATCATCTCGGGCGACACGACCGGCTCAGTGACCGAGGCGGCCGGCTGCAAGCCGGGAATTCCGACCGCGACCGGTACGCTGACCGACACCGACGTCGACAATACGCCCAACACCTTCGTGGCGATCGGCTGTCCCGAAGCGGGCAGCTACGGCACCTTCACGATGACGGCGGCCGGCGTCTGGACCTACACGCTCGACAACAGCAAGTGCGCAGTGCAGGCGCTCAATGTCGGCGACACCTTGACCGACAAGTTCACCGTGACCACGATCGACGGCACGCCACAGGTGGTGACGGTCACCATCCATGGCGCCAACGATCCCGCCATCATCTGCGGCAAGACAACCGGATGCGTGGTCGAGGCCGCCGGCTGCAAGCCGGGTATGCCGACTGCGACCGGCACGCTGACCGATACTGACGTCGACAATCCGCCCAACACGTTCACCGCAGTGTGCTCACCCAAGGCCAGCGCAGGCGGCTACGGCACTTTCACAATGACGGCAGCGGGCGTCTGGACCTACACGCTCGACAACAGCAACAGTGCGGTGCAGGCGCTCAATGTCTGCGACAAGCTCACCGACACCTTCACGGTGACCACGATCGACGGCACGCCGCAGGTGGTGACGATCACCATCCAGGGCGCCAACGACCCCGCCATCATCTCCGGTACCACGACGGGCTCGGTAACCGAACCCGGCTGCAAGACGCCGGAGGCACCGAAGGCCACCGGCACGCTCACCGACACCGATGTCGACAATCCGTCCAACATGTTCACCGCGGTTTGCGCGCCAAAGTGCACCACGCACGGCTACGGCACCTTCACGATGACGGCGGCGGGCGTTTGGACCTACACGCTCGACGAGGACAACTGCGCGGTCCGGGCGCTCAAGGCGTGCGACACGCTGACCGATACCTTCACGGTGACCACGATCGACGGGACCCCGCAGGTGGTGACGATTACCATCCACGGCGCAGGCTTCCGGAACCTCGACAGCTCGGCCACCGCAACGCAAGCGGATCCGCCACCAACCGATGGGGCATCGAAACAAGACGGCACGGCGAGCGCAAGCGACGCCAGCCAGGCACTCCACTCGGCAGCCAGTCCAGACTCAACGCACGACGCCAGCCAAACCGACGTGGTCGCGGCCGGTTCCAGCAGCCCGACGACGGCCGCCAAGAGTGCGGACGACACCGGTCAGGCTGAATCGAAGCCTGAGACGATCAGCGCGCTCGATGCCAACGATCTCGCCAACAGCGACCATTTTGTTTTTTCGTTCGTGGCCAATCCGGTCTCCGGCGCAAGAAGCGAGCAAGGCATCGCACCCATTCAGTCCGCCGCGGATCATTCCGAATTGTCCGATCCTGCCCCCTCGCTCGTGGACTCACATCTTCTCACGGCGCTCAGCGCCGAAGTGGTCTTTCGCTTCAGGGACGAAATTGCCGATGCCAAAGGCTCGGGCGCTGTTGCGCTCACGGAGCTGCTCCCTACCCCTTCGTCGGTCGATGCAAACACCGCACCCACGGGACTTCTCAGAGTGCAAGCAGTTGAACCGCTTGCACCCGTGCACGACTCCGCTGACCTGCTGAATCCGGCCGTTCATGAGGCAAGCGCTCAGACCGCCTTCCACCACGAGCTGATGGTGTGAAGAATTTCGACCGGTAGGCTCTATGGCTCAGGTTCCGATCGAAACAAAATTTGATCATAGGCCTAAGGAAAACGTGAATATTCCCCAAAAGTGACTTGATCTTTTTCACCTCTATTCTTGGCGAATTTGTGGATGGGTAAGAAGTGATGACCGATCAACAATTGGCACTTGATGCGATTAGCGAAGCGCAATCGATCCTCGAAGAATACCTCCAGCCGCGACCTCAGAGCACAGAGCGTGTTCTCGACAAGCTGATCGAAGTTCTCGAACGTCCCGAGCTGGTCGTCGCTGTAAGTCGTTTACAGCAGCGAAGCAGTTCCTTTGCGGACCAATGAGGAACCGGCTCCGATCGATCGCCCTTGCCGCGTGCGCGGCCTGGCTTTTGCCAGCCGGGATACCCGATGCAGTGGCGAAGCAACAATGCAGCAGCGCGATGCCCTCGTCGACGCAGGGCCGCTGGTGGTCCTATCGCATCATCGATGGAAGGAAATGCTGGTACGAGGGTAAGCCTATGCTCCCCAAATCGGAGCTGGAGTGGTCGAAGCAGAATTCGGCACGACCAGTTTTGGAAGCGGACGTGAGAGGCGCGGCGGCAGCAAGCCCGGCCAATCCCTTGAACTCGCAAGCGTGGGCCGTGGACTACGACACTTTCGAAGCACGTTGGCGCGCCCGGATCGGAAATCGCTGACCCAATCAGGCCGGGCACTGCATCGTTCAACGCCTCACAACGTCGCGTGTTAAGCGCAACCTGCGGCTATGCCGCGAGGCTCCTTCAATGTGGCCTGCCGATCCAATCCGGCGCCGAGGAGCTCTGCTGCCGGGAACAAACGTCACCGTCACTGTCGTCTTCCTCAGAGGACGGCAATGCGTGCTGATGATCCAAGGTCGATGTCCAGGCGGACGTCATCGCCACGATCAGTAAACGATTGATGGCCTCAATTGCGCGTTCCGCTATGGATGAGCAGTAGTTCATCGCTCTCTCCGCGCCACTGATTTGCGAACGGCCCTAGCTTAGTCCCAGTCTGCGCTGCGCGACTGTCGTCCATCTCACATTTTGCGCGCGTCAACTCATCGCACGTTCAGAACGTGAAGCGCCATCTGATTGCATCTGCAACGCGATGCGGCTCTTCGTCGCTCACTTCATGAGTGAGGACGGGCTGCGCGGTGAGGTTTTGCGAGCGCGCCCGCTCAACCGTTGAGACGTTGCAACCGATGAGCGACTCAGAATGAGATAGCATCGTGACGATCCGATTTCGATTGATCAGGCGGGGGCTCGATCGATGCGCGGGGAAGCCAATTGCATCATATGCAGCAGGGCAAGAGCACTCATAGCTCTCGTTCCAGTCGCCAGAGGATATGCACTGAAGGTCTACGAGTGCGCCTGTTGCCATAGCACTCTGCATCTGGTGACGCGGGTCACGAAGGCGGATCTGATCAAGCAACGATGCGGCACCCCGCTTCCCGCCGGGAAGTGGTTCGATGCGACGACTGCCGATATCGGAGATCGCAGGGTTCACCAGCGGGTCGCGAACTAGACAACCGGTCTGAACGCGCCCTAGCCGAACGACCTCATGATCTGAGACAGCATCGCGGTAGCGCCTCGGGTATACCGGGCGCCGAATAGTTGCTCATCCACGTAATGAAGGGCGAGGAGAGCAACAAGTGCAGCCATTGCAACTCTCATGCTGAGAAGCATGATCCGCAGAAGCTAATGGCGTCTTAATCCATTCTCGCAGCGACCGATGCTGCATTGCAGAGAAGGCATCGCGGGGGGAAGTGGTGCGCTGAACGAGCGGCTATGCGCGAACCAACAACGCCTCGGATTGGCCGCCAACACGCCCGAATCACAGGCGCAGATGGTCCTCGCCGGGGTGCTTCGCTTGAGTATTGGGGTTCTCCGGCTCCGCTCCACCGCGAACCTCAGCCCCCAGCCCCATCGCGGTGGAGCGGCAAGCTCCTCCGGGTCAATTCGGCTTTTGCGTCGGGCGACCCTCGATCTTGGGCAGATCGGCCGCATCGGCAGAACGGTCTCCTCCGCCACCGGCGCGGCGGGCCATCTCGACCGTCAGCCGCTCGGCGGCCTCGGGCGACATCAGCCCCATGATGTCGGACATCTTGCGCGGCGCGATCTGCGTGGCGATCTCGATCAGCACGCCCATCTCCAGCCGATCGAACACCCGCGCGGCGTCCTTGGGCTTCATGCTCTCATACGTGGTGACGAGGCCCTTGAGGCGCTGAGCTTCCGCCGCCTTCTGCTCGGCCGCGGTGGTGGAGATGCGGGATTCCACCGCCTTCATCTCCTCGACCTTGGACTCGATGCGCTTCTCGGCCGCCTTGAGCAGGCTCTCGCGAATGTCGATCTCGCGCTGGCGCGCTTCGAGCTCCTGGCGGCGGTTCTGCAAGCGCTCCAGAATCGCGCGCTCGGCAGGCGAGGTCTGCTCGCGGGATTCTTCCGGCTTGATCACCTGGCCTTCGGGCTTGGTCTCGGGCGCGGCCGGTTTCGGCGCATCTTCCTTGGAAGCCTCCTTCGGCGCGCCATGCGTCGAGCCGGTGATGTCGGGATCTTCGCGGCCAGTCGGGAAGTTGAGGTTCTCCTGTGCCCAGGATTTCTTGGTCGTCTTCGGCTGGTAGTCGAACACATAGCCGCCGTTGATCACGAGGCCGGCGACCTTCAGCGTGGCAAGGGCGGCAACTGCGATCAGTACGACGGGAATGACGCGGATGTTACGAAAGGATTTCATACAGCGACTTTATGCGGCAAGCCCGTTGGACCTTCTGCGCTCGGAGAACGCTTCGGCAGCCGCCGCCACCGCCTTCGCCGCAGAGGGCTTGGCGACCGGGGCTGCGGCAGCTTCCGGATTCGTCACGGGGCGCGCAGCGATGGCGATCTTGGAGAGGCGCCGCACCACGTTGTCGGCCTCGCCGAGCTGGCGGTAGAGCTGGTCGGACATCTGCGTTGCGGCCGCGAGCTGGCTGCCGAGATTCTCGTTGACGTCGCGGACAGCGAGCTTCAGCCCGCCGATCGCGCGCTCGGCAATCTCGGTCGCGGTGATCAGCTCGGCGATGACGGCTTTCAGTGAATGCTCGTCCGCCTTCAGCCGCGTCAGCCGCTTGTTGAGCAGGATGCAGTAGCCGATCGTCAGCATCAGGAGGATTGCGACCAGCGTCTCGATCGCCATGCCTAAGGAGTGGTTCATGGTGCCTCCATCATCTTGTTCTGCTCGTCGACCTTCTCGAACATCGCAAGTGTCGTAACTGGCTTGCGCAGGGGTTTCGTCACGCGGATCGCGACGCGGTCGCCGACGCGCCCCATCCGCCCTTCGGTCAGCGTGACGCTGCCGCAGCGCACGGTCACGTTGGCATCCGCGCGCATGTCCAGCGGCAGCGTGTCGCCGACCTTCAGCCGCATCAGCTGCTTGAGCGGAATGTCGGCCTCGTAGAGCACGGCATCGACTGCAATCTCGGCCTGGACGATCTCGGTGGCGAAATGGCCTTCCCAGATCGTGTCACGGCCGAACTTTTCGCCCATGAACATCTGGAGCAGGACGCCCCGGATCGGCTCGATGGTCGCGTAAGGCAGCAATAGTTCGATGTTGCCGCCACGATCTTCCATGTCGATGCGCAGTCGCACCAGGATCGCGGCGTTCGCAGGACGGCTGATCGCTGCGAAACGCGGATTGGTCTCGAGCCGGTCGATCGTGAAGGTCACCGGAGACAGCGGCCGGAATGCCTGTTCGGCATCGGCCAGCACTACCTCGACCAGCCGCTTGACCAGCTCGGTCTCGATCGTGGTGTAGGGCCGGCCTTCGATGCGGAGCTGGCTCGCGCCCCGCCGACCGCCGAGCAGCACGTCGATCATCGAATAGATCAGGCTGGAGTCGACCACCGCCATGCCGAAGTTTTCCCACTCCTCGGCCTTGAACACCGAGAGCACGGCTGGCAGCGGGATCGAGTTCATGTAGTCGCCGAAACGCACCGAGGTGATGCGGTCGAGCGAGACTTCGACATTGTCCGAGGTGAAATTGCGCAAGGAGGTCGTCAGCAACCGCACCAGGCGGTCGAAGACGATTTCGAGCATCGGCAGACGCTCGTAGGAGACCATCGCCGAATCGATGATCGCGCGAATGCCGGAATGATCGTCGAGCGTGACGTCGCCGACGGTGAAGCCGAGGAGATTGTCGATTTCCTCCTGCGACAGCACCCTCTCGCCTGAGTTCTTGCCGTTGCCGAGATCGCGGCTGCCGTCCTCGACCATGGCCGCCCATTGCAGGGCCATGGTCTCGGATAGTTCATTCTCGGCAGCAGCCTTCGCGGCCTCCGCGGGATCCTCGGAATCGAGCGAGGCCTCCCATTGGGCGGCTATGGCATCTTGGTCGACTGGATCGTTGCCCGCCATGGCGCTAGCCCATTACCTTCACTTGCACCGTCACTGCACCACGACTTCCTTGAACAGCACTGCGCTGACCTGGATCGGCGCGACCGCCGCGTTGACGCGCTTGGTCAGCTCTTCCTTGAGGCGGAAGATGCCGGCGGAGCCGTTGAGGTCGGAGGGGCGGAGTTCCCGCACATACGTCTGGAAGATATCGGTGACGCGCGGCATCGTCGGCTTGATCGCCTCGATCTGCTTCTCTTCCTTCAGTTCGAGCACGATCTTCAGCCGCAGATATTGCACGCGCTCGCCGGGCGCGCCGGCGAGGTTGACCATCATGTCGGGCACGTCGACGAAGGCCGGCGGCTTCGGCGGCGGCGCAGCCTCGGCATGGTGCTCGTCATCGCCATGACGGAGGAAGAGAAACCAGGTCGCCGCACCGCCGCCGAGAATGGCCAGCGCGGCGACGGCGATGATGATGAGCTTGAGCTTGTTCTTCGGCGGGGCCGCCTCAGTGCCGTCAGTGGCTGCGCCGCCTTCCGCTTCATTCTCTGCCATGGTCGCCGCGCTCGCTCACTATAAAGGGTCTTAAGAGAGCGAAACCTCTGGTCGGCCGTTGACGCGAAACAAATGCCCCAGCGCGCAACGCGCTCCTCACAGCTGCAAACGCTACGGTAATGATGGTTAACAGAACCTTTCGATTGCCCCCGCGCTAGGAAAAATCTGCCGGGCAAACATGGTCAACAGAACCTTTCTGCCGCTCCCCGCACACCCCTCCCGAACACTTAAGCGCTTGCAAATACGTGACTTTCTGAGTTGGCACGGCTTTCGCTGAGGAAAGGCCGAGACCGGACGGTTTGGGAGAGCCCGAAGGTCTCATCGACGGGTCGGCCAAGACGCTTGGGAGAGCGGCGAAGCAGGACCTCCACAGGGGAGAACCATCCGATGCAGAACGCGCTTCTGGTCGGTTTATCGCGGCAGATGACGTTGGAACGGCAGATGGATGTCATCGCCAATAACGTCGCCAATGCCAACACCAACGGCTTCAAGGCCGATCGCACGCTGTTTGAGGAATTCCTCAGCTCGCGCGCGCATGAGGACAATTTCGTCGGCTCCGACCGCCGGGTCTCCTATGTGCAGGACCGCGGCACCTTCCGCGACGTCGGCCAGGGCCCGATGGAGGAGACCAAGAACCCGCTCGACCTCGCGGTCGACGGCAACTCCTTTTTCGCGGTGCAGACCGCCGGCGGCGAGCGTTACACCCGCGACGGCAAGTTCTCGCTCAACAACCAGGGCCAGCTCGTCACCTCGGACGGCAATCTCGTGCTCGGCAATGCCGGCCCGATCACCTTCCAGCCGACCGACCACGACATCAACGTCGCGCCCGACGGCACGGTGACGGTGCTCGAGGGCACCGCCCGCGTCGACTCCATCCGAGGCAAGATCCGCATGGTCGCCTTCGACGATCCGCAGAAGCTCGCCAAGCAGGGGGCCAATCTCTACGCCCAGGGTTCGGCGAACCAGCAGGCAGACGCCAAGTCCACCGTGCGCCAGGGCTACATCGAGAAGTCGAACGTGAACGCGGTCGGCGAGATGAGCCGCATGGTCGAGGTGATGCGGATGTACACCCAGGTCGCCAACCTGCTCCAGCAGCAGAGCGACATGCACAAATCGGCGATCGAGAAGCTCGCCGACGTTCCAGCGTAACGCCATTAGGAGACGATTGACATGCAAGCGCTTCACACCGCTGCGACCGGGATGGCGGCACAGGAACTCAACGTGCAGGTCATCTCCAACAACATCGCGAACCTGCGCACCACCGGCTTCAAGAAGCAGACCGCGGCGTTCCAGGATCTGATCTACGAGCACATTCGCCGCGTCGGCGCGCAGTCGTCCGACCAGGGCACCATCCTGCCGGTCGGCGTCGATATCGGCGGCGGCGTCAAGACGGTCGGCACGCCGCGCAGCATGACGCAGGGCACGCTGTCGCAGACCGGTAACGATCTCGATCTGGCGGTCTCGGGCGAAGGTTTCTTCAAGGTCCTGATGCCCGACGGGACCTACCAGTACACCCGCGACGGCACCTTCCAGATGGACAACCAGGGCCGCATCGTCACCGCGCAGGGCAACCCGGTGCAGCCGACCATCACGATCCCGAACAACGCCTCGGGCCTCACCGTCAACGTGCAGGGCCAGGTCTCGGTGACGCTGCCGGGCTCGTCGACCTCCACCATCATCGGCCAGCTCGCGCTGACGCGCTTCATCAACAAGGCGGGCCTCCAGCCGGTCGGCAACAACCAGTTCACCGAGACGCCCTCCTCCGGAGCGCCGCAGGACGGCACCGCGAGCTCCGAAGGCTACGGCACGATCACGCAAGGCAGCCTCGAACAGGCCAATGTCGACGTCGTCTCGGAGATGAGCGACCTGATCGCCGCACAGCGCGCCTACGAGATGAACGCCAAGGTGATCAGCGCCGCCGACCAGATGATGCAATCCACCACGGCGCTGTTCCGCTAGGGAATGACGATGATGCGCAAGACCATCACCACCCTCGCCGCCCTGCTCGCGCTGTCCGCGCCGGCATGCGCCGCCGACGACGGCATCGCGCCGCCGACGCTGCGCGCCAGCATCACCGTCACCTCCGACGTGGTGCGGGTCGGCGACCTCATCGACAATGCAGGGTCGGCCGCGCAGATTCCGGTCTATCGCTCACCCGATCTCGGAACCACCGGCGCGCTGCCGGTTGCGAACGTCCTGAGCGTGCTGCGCGCAAAACAGGTGATCGGCGTGATGACCGGCGACCTCAAGGAAGTCACGGTCACGCGGCTCGCGCGCACGCTTGCCAACAAGGACCTCGAGCTCGCGGTCGCCTCCGCGCTGGAGCGCCGCTTCGGCCTCGGGGATGCCGCCAACATCACCGTTACCTTCGACCGCGGCGTTTCCGACGTACGGCTGGACGCCTCCAACACCGGCGCGCTCCAGGCGACTGCCACGCGCTACGACGCGCGCAGCGGCCGCTTCGATCTGAGCTTCGAGATCAACAACGAGAACAGCCTCGCGCCGGCCAGGCTGCGCCTGACCGGCACCGCGATTGAAACCGTCGAGGTTGCCGTGCTGACCCGCGACATCGACCGCACCGAGATGCTGAAGTCGTCCGACGTCACGCTGGAGCGCCGCCCGAAGGCGGACATTCAGGGCGAAGCGGCCTCGCGCGAGCGTGCCGTCGGCATGCAGCTCCGTCATCCGATGCGAGCAGGCACCCCGATCCGCGTCGCCGACATCGCAAAGCCCGACCTCGTGCAGCGCGACCAGAACGTCACCATCATCTACCAGGTGCCGGGCCTCTATCTCACGACCCGCGGCAAGGCGGTCGACAGCGGCTCCGAGGGCGACACCGTCTCCGTCCTCAACATGCAGTCCAAGCGCACGCTCCAGGGCATCGTCACCGGCCGCGGCCAGGTCACTGTGCAGGGCGCGAGCCAGTCCGCGCCTGCCGCGCCTGCGGTCGAGCAGACGTCATCCCTCAAGCGCGAGGAGACGCCGGCAGCGGCCGCCCTCGCCCAAAGCCTGATCCAGGCCCCCGTTTCGCCAACCCAGATCGCGCAAGCACAAGCCAAGTCAGAGTAAGTCATGTCCAAGTTCCGTTCCGTGGCCCGTCTTCGTCGTATCGCCCTCTCCGGCACGCTGCTCGCAACTTTCGCCTTTGCGAGCGGGTGTTCCTCGATCGACCGTCTGTCGCAGATCGGCGAACAGCCGAAACTGTCCGCGATCGACAATCCGACGACGCAGCCCGGCTACAAGCCGGTGCAGATGCCGATGCCGAAGCCGGAAGTCGCCTCCTACAATCCGAACTCGCTCTGGCGCAACGGCAGCCGCGCCTTCTTCAAGGACCAGCGCGCCCATCAGGTCGGCGACCTCCTGACGGTGACGGTCAATTTCACGGACAAGGCCAACATCGCCAACGAGACCCAGCGCAGCCGGACCGCCAAGGAAGATTCGGGGATTACCGATTTTATCGGCAGCCAGACGATCACACAGCCGCTCAAGATCCTGCCCGGCCGTCTTCTCACCACTGACTCGACGTCCTCCGCCGACGGCAAGGGCTCGGTCCAGCGCCAGGAAGCCTTGCAGACCAACGTCGCGGCCGTCGTCACCCAGGTGCTGCCGAATGGCAACCTCGTCGTCGAAGGCAAGCAGGAAATCCGCGTCAACTACGAGATCCGCGAGCTGGTCGTCGCCGGCATCGTCCGGCCCGAGGACATCCAGAGCGACAACACCATCGACTCCAGCAAGATCGCCCAGGCCCGCATCGCCTATGGCGGCCGCGGCCAGATCACCGACGTGCAGCAGCCGCGCTACGGCCAGCAAGTGATGGACGTGCTGCTGCCGTTCTAAGAGTTTCTTTAAGAGCTCCCACATCTCGTTGTGAACCTAGGCACAACGCGATGTTCTACGCGGCCTCCGGTAGCTCCCCTGCCGGAGGCCGCATGATTTTTGCTGTTGGTGGTTGCGGCAGCGAGTTACGACTAATCGCTCAGCCGCCAACACACACTCCGTCATTGCGAGCGCAGCGAAGCAATCCAGAGCCTTTCCGCGGAGGGATTCTGGATTGCTTCGTCGCTTCGCTCCTCGCAATGACGGCGGGGAATGACGTTATGCCTTCACGTAAACTTCGCCTCCACCACGCCCAGCCCATCCAGCTCCATCCGTACCTTGTCGCCGGCCTTCAGCCACAGCGTTTTCACGAGGCTGCCGGTGAGCACGAGCTGGCCGGCATGCAGGCCCTTGCCTTCGGTGGCAAGATGATTGGCGAGCCAGGCGAGTGCGTTATGGGGATGGCCGAGCACGTCGGCGCCGGTGCCCTTGCCCGCCTCCTCGCCGTTGACGAGGGCGCGGCCGGCGACCGCCCGAAGATCGGGTACATTGGCGCGGTCGACCGTGGCGCCAAGCACGCAGCCGGCGGAGAAGAAATCATCCGCGATCAGCGTCGGCGCGCCCATCGTCTCCCATTTCACATAACGGTCATCGACGATCTCGATCGCGGGGGCGTAGGCGTCGACCGCCTCTCCCACCCATTCGGCGGTGAACGGCGCCTCGCCGGGGGCAAGGTCGCGCTTCAGCCGCACGGCGATCTCGCATTCGACGCCGACGCGGACATAGTCGGAGACGGCCAGTTTTGCGCGGCTGTCATACACGACCTTCTCGAACACGCCGCCGGCGCAGGGATGGTCAATCTGCATGTAGTCCTGCATGACCGGGCTGGTGCAGCCGATCTTGTAGCCGACCAGCGAGCCGACATGTGGTTGCAGCAGGTCGTGCAGCGCGCGCTGAATCTTGTAACCCTCCTCCTCATCGCGTGGGGGAACCTCGAGCGGCGCGAGGGGAGCATGGTTGCGGCGCGCAAGCGCGATCGCCTTTGCGGCTGCGAGAATTTTGTCCATCGGCGCCGACTCCCACGCTACGCAACTCAAGGCCGCACTTCACCATCCCCGCTCCCGCCTGACAAGCGCTGCGGGAGGGGCGCGCGTCACGCCTTGACGAGGCCAAGCCGGATCAGGCTCTCGGCCGAGCTCAGAATTGCCTCGTCATTGGAGCGCGCTTGCCAGCCGAGGAGCCGCCCCGCCTTGGCGCTGGTCGACCGCCGCACCTTGCCGAGCATCGGCAAGGTATAGCGCAGCATGGGAACGCCGGTCGCGGCGAGGCGCACCAGCCAATCCGGCGCCTGAAGGCGTGGAACCCGGCGCGCCGCCGGCCCCAGCTCCCGCCTCAGCACGTTGGCGATGTCGAGCAGCGACAGCGTCTCCCCAGCGACCGCGATGAACCGTTCGCCCTTGGCCTCGGGCGCGGTCATCGCCCGCAGATGCAGGTCGACGACGTCGCGCACGTCGACCAGACCAAAATAGATCCGCGGCACCGCCGGCATGGCGCCATTGAGCAGTAATTTAACGATCTCGATCGAGCCCGAGAAATCCGGCCCCAGCACGGGACCGAAAATGCCGGTGGGATTGACGACGGCGAGCTCGAGGCCGCCTCCTTCGCGGGCGACGAAATCCCAGGCCGCCCGCTCGGCCAGCGTCTTGGATTTGACGTAAGGCTGCACGTCAGCACCGTCGAGATTGGTCCAGTCGGTCTCGTCGAACGGCGTTGCGCGCGGCGGATGGCCGTAGCCGACCGCGCCCAGCGACGAGGTGACGACCACGCGCTTGACGCCCGCCTCACGCGCGGCGCGCAGCACCCGCAGCGTGCCGTCGCGGGCCGGAATGATCATCTCGTTCTCGTCCTTCGGGACTGTGGTCGAGAGCGGCGAAGCCACATGCAGGACATAGTCGTAGCCCGCGACCGCCTCGCGCCAGCCCTCGTCCCGGGTCAGGTCGGCGATAAAGAAAGCGAGCCGCTCGGCCGCATCGACACCGCCTTCGCGCAGCATCGCCAGCACATCGGCCTGCCGGTCCGGTCGACGGACCGTGGTCCGCACCTCGTGGCCCGCGGCCAGCAGTTGCAGGACGGCATGGATGCCGACGAAACCCGACCCGCCCGTGACCAGAACAGTGCTCATGTCGCAAACCCTTCTCTCGCGGGCAGGCAAATTTGTCCACCGAACCCTGCTGCCGGCCTTTAAGGAGTTGTTGAGCCGGTCCAGGATTTATGGCGGCGCGCACCCTGCGCTCAGAGGTGCAGGATGCGTGATGACGACGATGTCTCGTCCCGCCGGTCGCATCCTTAGAAGTCGAGTCGATCCCGTTGCCCGGACTCGCAAAAACATCCTCACCTGAAGTGAAGGCTCTTTCTCATGCGAGCTCACGTAAGCATGAAGGAGTTGAGTCTAGCCCCTTGATCGCGATTCATTTTTCGCGTTCGCCATGCGGGGTTCCGGACGCGTGCAATATCGGCACGAAAAAAATCGAGCACGGCGCGACGCTGCGCGCCAGATGCGTCTTGCATGCGGAGCCGCTGCTTACGGCTCAACGCCTATTCGTCGCGATAGACCTTCTCGCGCTTCTCGTGGCGCTCCTGCGCTTCCACCGACAGCGTCGCGATCGGGCGGGCTTCCAGCCGCTTCAACGAGATCGGCTCGCCGGTCTCTTCGCAATAGCCGTAGGTGTTGTCCTCGATACGCTGAAGCGCTGCATCGATCTTGGCGATCAACTTGCGCTGGCGGTCGCGGGCGCGGAGTTCGATGGCACGGTCGGTTTCGGACGAAGCCCGATCAGCGAGATCGGGGTGGTTCACGTTCTCCTCCTGCAGGGCTTGCAGGGTGAGCTTGGACTCTTTGAGGATCTCATCCTTCCAGGCGAGGAGCTTCAAACGGAAGTACTCCTTCTGCCGGTCGTTCATGAAAGGCTCTTTTTCGGTCGGTCGGTAATTTTTCAACTTTTCCAAGGGTGGCCTATCTTTCTAAGCGACGACTCGCAACGAACAGGGTCCGTTGAGCCGGGCCTTATATAGCGGCCTCCTGTGACAGACAATATTTCCCTGATCTTGGCGTTACCGCCCCCAAGTCCTTGCACCGGCAGGTTTATCGGCAAGCGCCTGGGGGCGGTTATCCACTCAGTAGCCGACCGTGAAACGCTTCCGCAGATGCGAAGGCCGCTCGATCTCGTCGGCGAGCGCAATCGCGTAATCGGCGAAGGTGATCCAGCTCTTCCCGCTCGCATCTGCGAGAAGCTGATCGGTCCCAAGCCGGAACTTGCCGGTCCGCTCACCCTCCACGAACAGGGCCGAGGGCGAGACGAAGGTCCAGTTCAGCTCCTTTTCCTGCCGCAGCAGGTCGAGGAATTCGGAACCTTTCTCCGCCTCGGCCTTGTATTGGGCGGGAAAACCGGGGGTTGTGACCAGTTTCACGCCGGGAGCAACCTCGAGGCTGCCGGCACCGCCGACCACGAGGTAGCGGCCCACCTTCGAGTCCTTGGCAGCGCCAATCAGCTTGTCTGGGTCGCTGGCCAGGAAGTGAACGGAACTGATGGCGACGTCATGCCCGGCCCACAGCTTGGCGAGCCCTGCCTGGTCGAGCACGTCGCCCTTGGTCGGGGTGACGTTGGACAGATGAGCGATCTTCTCCGGGTTCCGGGCGATGGCGGTGACGGCATGGCCGCGGCGGGACAGTTCCCTGGTGATCTCCGAACCGGCCCGGCCCGAGGCCCCGGTGACTGCGATTTTCATGGAAGGCTCCTTCGCTTCTGTGGTAACTAGCAGTGACTAGATATCGCAAAGAATGCTGGTGTTAAGAGAGCACTTTTGGCTTACCTGCTTACGCAGGAGTAACCGGAACAGTTCGCGAGGAACGAAGACATGAAGCCCGACGTCTACGCAGCCAATTGCCCGACACGCCAGATCCTCGATCGCGTCGGTGACAAATGGGCGGTGCTGATCCTGTTGCTGCTGCGCGAGGATGCGATGCGTTTCAATCAGTTGCGCCGGACGATTGAAGGCATTTCGCAGAAGATGCTGAGCCAGGTTCTCAAGTCACTCGAACGCGACGGATTGATCAAGCGCCGCGCCATCGCAACCGTTCCGGTAACGGTCGAGTATTCGATCACGCAGCTCGGGCTGACATTAGCGGCCGCAGTCGATCCCTTGCGCGACTGGGCCGAGCAGAACCTGAAGGACGTCCTCGCCGCACAGCGCCGCTACGACGCGCAGCAGAAGCAGGAAGCGGCGTAGTTGATGAGCACGCAAATAGCAGACCCGTCATCCTGAGGTGCGAGCCGCGCGATACGCAGTATCGCGCTGGGAGCCTCGAAGGATGAACGGCCGAGATGGATCAGCGCGCTCGATGCTCTTGCGGCAACAGCCGGGCCGTCGCCCTTCGAGGCCTCCGCTTCGCTTCGGCAACGGCTTCGCCGTTGCGCGGGGGTGACGGATAACTAACTGACGATAAGCGTCAGCCCTGCCCGGCCTTGGCGAGTTCGACCTCGACGCGTAGCTCGATCTCGGAGAGCACGGCATCAAGGCCGGGATCACCCGAAGACGATTTGAGGTTCGCTGCCGCATCGCGCAAGCGCATGACCGTCGAGGCATCGAGATTGCCCGACAACAGTCCCATCTTGAGATCGTCGAGCACGTCGAGCGCGGTCTTGCCGCGGGCGACCGAGCGCTTGCGCCGCTCGACCGGGTCCTCCTCGATGCCCTGCAGCGCGAGCAGCGCATCGATGTTGGCGGCGGCCGCCTTCGGCGCGGATGCGGACTTGGTCTCCTGCGTCGAGGAGGTGTCGGGCAGCACGAAGGTACCGGAGCCCGTCCGCCTGGTCTGGCTGGCGGGCGCTCCAAGTGTGGTGCCGTTCGGTCCGTAGATGCGCATCGCAGGAATCCGCGTGATCGATGACGGCAGCTTCGCCGCATTATGGTTAATGAGGCGTAAACGGCTCGGCAAAATCTGCCGACAGGCGGCAGTTTCGCTCCGTAAGGAGAACATCGGCTGGCGCTGATGAAGCGCAGTTTAATCAACCTATTCAGTCACCTAGCTTGACTCACCATGCTGGCACAGCGCTCGCATAGAGAGGATCGGGCCAGCTTGTCATGGGAGTGTCGAGAAGGTCCGAGATCTAAAGGAGCCTCGGGGAGCAGAGGATGCCAAGCGTGCGTTGGGCAAGGTTATTGGGGGTGGCATGTGCCGCGCTGTCAGCGCTGGCGCTTTCGGCCGCGCCTGCAAGCGCGACCTCGCGCATCAAGGACCTCGCCAACATCGAAGGCGTCCGGCAGAACCAGCTCATCGGCTACGGCCTCGTCGTCGGCCTCAATGGCACCGGCGACACGCTCAACAACATCCCTTTCACCAAGCAGTCGCTGCAGGCGATGCTCGAGCGCATGGGCGTCAACATCCGCGGTGCCACCATCCGCACCGGCAACGTCGCCGCCGTCATGGTGACCGGCAATCTCCCGGCCTTCGCGACGCAGGGCACGCGCATGGACGTCACGGTGTCCGCGCTTGGCGATGCCAAGAACTTGCAGGGCGGCACGCTGCTCGTCACCCCCCTGCTCGGTGCCGACGGCAACGTGTATGCAGTCGCCCAGGGCTCGCTCGCGATCTCCGGCTTCCAGGCTGAGGGCGAAGCTGCAAAAATCGTCCGCGGCGTGCCGACGGTGGGGCGCATCGCCAACGGCGCCATCATCGAGCGCGAGATCGAGTTCGCGCTGAACCGCCTGCCGAACGTGCGGCTGGCACTGCGCAACGCCGACTTCACCACGGCAAAGCGCATCGCGGCGGCCGTCAACGACTATCTCGGCGTCAAGAGCGCCGAGCCGATTGATCCCTCCACCGTGCAGCTCTCGATCCCGCCGGAGTTCAAGGGCAACGTCGTCGCCTTCCTCACCGAGATCGAGCAGCTCCAGGTCGATCCGGATCTCGCCGCGAAAATCATCATCGACGAACGAAGCGGCATCATTGTGATGGGCCGCGACGTTCGCGTCGCCACCGTCGCGGTCGCGCAAGGAAATCTCACCGTCACGATCTCCGAAAGCCCGCAAGTGAGCCAGCCCAATCCGCTGTCGCGCGGCCGCACCGTGGTCACCCCGCGCACCGGCGTCAGCGTCACCGAGGACGGCAAGAAGTTCGCGGTCGTCAAGGACGGCGTCTCGCTCCAGCAACTCGTCGACGGCCTCAACGGCCTCGGCATCGGCCCGCGCGATCTCATCAGCATTCTCCAGGCGATCAAGGCCGCCGGCGCGATCGAAGCCGATATCGAGGTGATGTGATGCAGACCGGCATGACCAATTCGGCCCCCATCGCCTCCTCCGCATTCGCGGTGCAGAGCCGCAACGGCCGGCCCGACTTCGAGCTCGCGAGCGCCCTGCAAAAGGTCTCGCCGCGGCAGCAGGCCAAGGCCCAGAAGACCGCGACCGACTTCGAGGGCATGTTCCTCAACGCGATGTTCTCGCAGATGACGTCGGGCCTGAAGGGCGAGGGCCCGTTCGGCGACACGGTCGGCACCGGCGTGTGGCGCTCGATGCTGACCGAGCAATACTCGAAGAATTTCGCCAATGCCGGCGGCGTCGGCGTGGCCAGCGAAGTCTACCGCACCCTCATCCTGCAGCAGGCGAAAACCATCCGCACGGCATAAGGTACAAACGACATGAACCACTTCAACGCGTCACGTCAGCCGGTGCCCGCCCCTCGCGCTGCCGCTGCACCCGGCAGCGCGAGCGCGCCGGGCAGCGCCGAGGCGCGCAAGCTCGCCGAGGAGCTGATGGACGCGATGAGCGCGCTGCTCGGGCTGATCGAACGGGAGACCGAGCTGGTGCGTGCCGGCCGCCTGCGCGAAGCGCTGGCATTTGAATCGAAGAAGCAGGAATTGTCCCGCCGCTACGTCGGCGCCGTGAGCCAGCTCAAGGCGAACCAGACCCAGCTTGCGAAATCCGCGCCCGAGCTGCTCTCGACGTTGCATCGCCATCACGATGCCTTCCGCGCCATGCTCCAGGTCAACCTCACCGTGCTCGCAACCGCACACGCGGTGTCCGAAAGCGTGATCCGCGGCGTCAACGCCGAGATCCAGAAGCGCAACGTGCCGAACACCTACACCGCCGCCGGCCGGCGCGCCGCACCAGGTCCGCGCCACATCACGCCGCTCTCGGTCAGCCGCTCGCTCTGAGCACTTCGCACAATTCTAGGAAAATTTGCACCGCGAATCAGCGGCACCGTTAGCCATATTTCCTAACTGGACCTTTAACAATAAGCCTCCATAGTTGCGCCGAGTGAAGGGGTGGGATTTGACTCGCAAGGCACCAGGAGGGCGCCATGAGTACAGATTTCAGCATCCGGCCGGTGGGGATCCCGGCCCCCGTGCTACCCGTAACGACGTCGAGGCCGGCGGCGAACGATGCTGTGCCGACCGATTTGCCGGCACGTCAGACCGTCAACGCAAGCGACGCTGGCGCGAGCGCACGCAATGATTTGCAGCAGAATGAAAACATGTCGCGCCTGGTCGTGTTCGACCAGGCCGCCGCATCCTTCGTCTTCCAGGTCGTCAATCGAGAGACCGACGCGGTCGTGACGCAATTTCCGGACGAAGCGATGCTGCGCCGCCGCGCCTATTTCCACGCGCTCGACCTCAGCAAGGCCGATGCGGTGCATCCCCTCTCCACAGACCGCAGCGCCTGAAGAGGTGAGACCGATCAGTCGTTGGACCTAGCCGCGGCGGCCCGCAACCCTCACGGCCACGGACGCTTGGGCATGAGCCGCAGAACTAGACGGCCTGATTCAGCAGTTCCGCTTCACGTTTGATGAGTTTCTGGATTTCTTTCAGTGAATTGTAGAGAGAGCCGCTCAGGATCAGCTTGCTCGCAGTCTCAATCGACTTTCTGTGGCTCGGCACCGCCTCCAGCAAATCCTTGACGAAGCCCACATAGAGGTCCTGGTATTTCGGGATGTCGTTCTCCAGGTACATCATCTGGACGCAGAGATAGAGCCGCTTCACCGGCGTATTGGCGGTCTCCGCGGTCAGGATGTCCTTCTCCCGCAGAATTGGCGCCTCCCCCGAGATCAATAGCTTGGTGCGCGTGTCGGAGTTGGTGATGAGGCTTTGGCCGATGATAATTCGCTCGAAGGGCTTCAGTTCAACTTTCAGCGCCATCGCTGCTACCTCCTGCTCTCAAACAAGAGCGAGTGATTCGACCACACCCCCGACCGCCCGCATTTTAGCACTGAACCGATCCTGCAACCGAACGAATCGCGCAAATCTCGGGGCATGTCGCCTCGTCGACCGTGGCTCGCTTGGAGCCAGCCGGCCCAACGCGCGAGCTTCGGTTGCCAAACCGTAAATTCGTTTGGTTAACGAGACCTTAACTCCCCAGGTCCGGAAAAACGGACCGGACGCGCGGCGTGACGCGAACCCGGCGCGGTCACTGGAGGGTCGCGGGGGCCTTGTTGAGCACGCTGGCGCCCGTTGCCGGATTAGTGACGACCGTCCCGATCTGGGCGTGACCTGTCTTCGTCAATGCGAACTTGGTGTCGCCGAACCGGAAGGCATGATCCTTGATCAACACATCCTGGTATTGAATCGGACCCGTGCCGCTCTGGTATTTCACCTTGGCGCGAAACCCTTGAACTTCCGAGATCGTAAGCGAGAACTTCTCGCCGGTGGAATACGTGCCCGTCCACGTCCCGGTATAGAGAGTGGGATCGACCGGGACATACTTCGTCTTGGACGATGATGGCGTTGGCGCCGACGCGTAGCTGCTGCTCAGGATGCTGAAGAAATCCACCATCTCAAAAACTCCCGCCGGCACGTCCTCTCAGGCGCGCCCACTCAATCCGGCTGCAATGTTGCGGTTGATCTCGATCAACGGCTTGAGATGCTCGCGCTGAGGGCTGATCTGCAGCGCCGCCGTCTGGGACAGCACGAAGACGCTGATATTGGCGATGTTCTGCCGCACCTGCACCGGCTGCGGGTTCTCATCGCGCTGCGCTTCGCTGAGAAAGATCGTCCAGAGCTTGCGATTGAAGATCAGCGCTTCCGACATCTGCGCGTAGGTCGCGTCAGCATTGGTCATGACGGCCTGCAGCTTGTTCGCAGCCATCAACAATGCCTGGGCTTCGGTGTCCCGCGGAGACAAAGTGGTATTCGCGACGCGCGCATAGGCTTGAGCGGCAGCATTAGACATTCGTCACCTCAGCAACCCCTTTTTTCCGCAGACAAGCTTCCGGATTTCCTCTTGATAATCCCTAAGGAAGGCCAATTAAGATTAACTTACTTGCTGCTCGATTTAGCGTCAGCAAAAGGCGCATCGCCGCTGGCGGCTGTATGAAGTAAGTCTTCAGCGCGCAAAAATAATGCAGTGGTAGTCGCGACAACCGCCCGCCGCCGCAAGACGACATTTTGGATCGGATCAGCGCTGATCGGCATTCTGACTC
The DNA here is from genome assembly GCF_054185185.1 of Bradyrhizobium sp. UFLA05-153. Classification (NCBI taxonomy): domain Bacteria; kingdom Pseudomonadati; phylum Pseudomonadota; class Alphaproteobacteria; order Hyphomicrobiales; family Nitrobacteraceae; genus Bradyrhizobium; species Bradyrhizobium sp. UFLA05-153. The sequence continues at coordinate 16,207 of NZ_JBBIAM010000030.1, read as the reverse complement.
TGCCGAGCAGACCGACACCGCCCGGTGCCCCACGGTTGAACAGCGCCGCTGCGCCAATAACCAGGCCGCCGCCGACTCCAGCGAAGCACACGAAGTGGCCGAGATGATGCTTCAACGTCTCATTAACCACGTTTCATAACCAGCAGTTAACCATATTTTAAAAGCTATTCTTCACACTCTCCGATGGTTGGAACCAAAAAACGTGTGCCCGAACCAGGCTGGCGTGCGCACCTAGGGAAGCCATTCAAATGTCCGACGTCGTCCTTACCGCGGCAGTCCGCCAAAACCTGCTCTCGCTGCAGGGAACCGCCCAGTTGCTCTCGACCACGCAGACCCGTCTTGCCACCGGCAAGAAGGTCAACAGCGCGCTCGACAATCCGACCAACTTCTTCACCGCCGCCGGTCTAGATGCCCGCGCCAGCGACATCAGCAACCTGCTCGACAGCATCGGCAACGGCGTGCAGGTCCTGCAGGCGGCCGACACCGGCATCACCTCGCTGCAGAAGCTGGTCGATACTGCGAAGTCGATCGCCAATCAGTCACTGCAGCAACCCACGGGCTACAGCACCAAATCCAACATCCAGTTCACCGGCACGGGCGTTCCCACCGCGACCGGCGGGGCCACTGCCGCAGACCTCACGACCAGCAAGCTCAACGGCGGCGTCTACACGTTCACGAATTCCGTCGGCACCGCAGTCACGATCACGATTGGCACGTCGCCGTCGAGCTTCAACCCGGTGACCCTGACCGCGCAGGTTCAGTCACTGGCCCAGCTCAATCAGGCGCTGGCGGATGCGGGCGTCAACCTGTCGACGTCGATCACCGGCCCGGACAGCTTGACTTTCACATCGACCAATGACGGCGCGGGACAGGTGATCACGGGTACGGCCGCCGCCACGGCTCCCACTGCGCTCGATGCCATCAACATCAGCGCCAATGCCGCGGGTGGCGGCGCCGGCGGCACGGTCGTTGCCGCAGTCCCCGACCCGGTGTCGCAGCAGGCTCGCGCGACCCTCGTCAGCCAGTACAACCAGATCCTTCAGCAGATCACCACCACCGCGCAGGACGCCTCCTTCAACGGCGTCAACCTGCTGGATGGCAATTCGCTGAAGATGATATTCGACGAGACCGGTAAATCGACGCTGACGATCGCAGGCGTCACCTTCAATCCGAACGGTCTCGGCCTGAGCAACCTCACCCCCGGCACTGATTTCACGGACAACGTGCTGACCGGCAAGGTGCTGACCGCTCTCAATACCGCCAGCATCACGCTGCGGTCGCAAGCCTCTGCGTTCGGCGCCAATTTGTCGATCGTGCAAATTCGCCAGGACTTCTCGAAGCAGATCATCAACGTGCTGCAGACCGGTTCATCCAATCTGACGCTCGCGGATTCCAACGAGGAAGCGGCCAACAGCCAGGCGCTGTCGACCCGCCAGTCGATCGCGGTGTCGGCGCTGGCACTCGCAAATACGTCGCAGCAGAGTGTGCTGCAGCTCCTGCGCTGACGGCTAGTTTCGGCGACGCTCCTGACAAGAAAGTTGCGGCGGCGGGGCCTGGCCTCGTCGCTTTCTTCTTTGTTCTCGCCGCAAACAAAACGGCGGGGCCGAAGCCCCGCCGCAATTTCGTAGTGAGATTTTGCCGAGGTCAGCGCAGCAGCTGCAACACGGCCTGCTGCGACGTATTGGCGAGCGACAGCGCCGACGTTGCGATCGACTGGCGGGTCGACAGCGCCTGGCTGTTGGCCGCTTCCTCGTTGGCGTCGGCGAGCGTCAGGCTGGACGAGCCGGTCTGCAGCACGTTGATGATGTTCTTGTTGAAGTCCTGGCGGATCTGCACGATCGACAAATTGGCGCCGAAGGCCGAGGCCTGCGACCGCAGCGTAATGCTGGCGGTGTTGAGCGAAGTCAGCACGGAGTTGGTGGCGAGGTTGTCGATGAAGTCGGTGCCGGCGGTGAGCGAACCCAGGCCGAGACCGGTCGGATTGAAGGTCACGCCCGCGATCGTCACCGTCGATTTGCCGGTCTCGTCGAACACCATCTTCAGCGAATCGCCATTCAGCAGGTTGACACCGTTGAAGGAGGCGTCCTGCGCCGTCGTGGTGATCTGCTGAAGAATTTGGTTGTACTGTGCGACGAGCGACGAGCGCGTGGCCTGCGACACCGGATCGGCCACCGCGGCGGTAACCGCGCCGAAGGTCGCCGTTCCGGAAACGTCCACCGAGCTCGAGGAACCGGCCGGCGGAGCGGCATAGGTGCCTGTGGCCGTGATGGTCTGGGAGGCGGCATCGTTGCTCGAGGTGAAGGTCAGCGAGCCGTTGGTGTTAAGGCTAGCGGTCAGCTGAATACCTGCCGCCGAAAGCGCCGAGTTGAGGCTGCTGATCGAGTTGACGTTGCCGGCACCGGCCGTGCTGCTGATGGTCAGCGTGGTCGAGGCAGTCGAAGACGTCTTGAAGATCAGCGTTTTGCCTTCCAGCGAGTTGGTGCCCGCGTTGGTCAGATCGGTTGCCGTACCCGCGACGCCCAGCGCGCCGGCGCCCGTCGGCGCGGCGATGGAGACGTTAGCTTTCGTGGTATAGCCCGACGGCTGCTGCAGCGCCTGGTTGGCGATCGACTTGGCGGTATCGACCAGCTTCGACAGCGAGGTAATGCCGGTGTTGGCCGCCTGAAGCACCTGCACGCCGTTACCGATGCTGTCGAGCAGGTTGCTGATGTCGCTGGCGCGGGCATCGAGGCCGGCGGCGGTGAAGAAGTTGGTCGGGTTGTCGAGCGCGCTGTTGACCTTCTTGCCGCTGGCAAGGCGGCCCTGCGTGGTCGCGAGCAGGTCAGCGGTGCCCTGCAGCGAGAGCAGGTTCTGACGGACTGCGGCAGTGAGGGTGATGTTGGAGAGAGACATGAAGGCACCTTTCTGGCTTAAATCAACAGCCGGCCTTTCTTGGCCGCGCATGCCGGGAACCCTAGGAATCCTATGGTCAACAAAGGATGAAGCCGGCCGGGTCTTGGTTAACGGCGCCGGCGCTTTCGAAATATTATGGTTAACAGACGGTCAAGACGGGCCGGCGAGTTAAGCAGAGGTTAAAGCGCGACCGGCCGGATGCAAATACGACACGCGAACGAAAGAACACGCGGACAAAAGAAAACGGCGGGGCCGAAGCCCCGCCGCTCGCGGGATCGAGAATTCTGACGCGCTTAGCGGAGCAGCTGCAGCACGCTCTGCTGCGACTGGTTGGCGAGCGACAGCGCCGACGTTGCGATCGACTGGCGGGTCGACAGCGCCTGGCTGTTGGCCGCTTCCTCGTTGGCGTCGGCGAGCGTCAGGCTGGACGAGCCGGTCTGCAGCACGTTGATGATGTTCTTGTTGAAGTCCTGGCGGATCTGCACGATCGACAGGTTGGCGCCGAAGGCCGAAGCCTGCGAGCGCAGCGTGGTGCTGGCGGTGTTGAGCGAAGTCAGCACGGAGTTGGTGGCGACGTTGTCGATGAAGTCGGTGCCGGAGGTGAGCGAACCCAGGCCGAGACCGTTCGGATTGAAGGTCACGCCCTGGATCGTCGTCGCCGACTTGCCGGTCTCGTCGAACACCAACTTCAGCGAGTCGCCGTTCAGCAGGTTGATGCCGTTGAAGGAGGCGTCCTGCGCCGTGGTGGTGATCTGCTGAATCACCTGGTTGTACTGCGCGACCAGCGACGAGCGCGAGGCCTGCGACACCGGATCGGCTACCGCGGCGGTAACCGCGCCGAAGGTCGCCGTTCCGGAAACGTCCACCGAGCTCGAGGAACCGGCCGACGGAGCGGCATAGGTGCCTGTGGCCGTGATGGTCTGGGAGGCGGCATCGTTGCTCGAGGTGAAGGTCAGCGAGCCGTTGGTGTTAAGGCTAGCGGTCAGCTGAATACCTGCCGCCGAAAGCGCCGAGTTGAGGCTGCTGATCGAGTTGACGTTGCCGGCACCGGCCGTGCTGCTGATGGTCAGCGTGGTCGAGGCAGTCGCAGACGTCTTGAAGACCAGCGTTTTGCCTTCCAGCGAGTTGGTGCCCGCGTTGGTCAGATCGGTTGCCGTACCCGCGACGCCCAGCGCGCCGGCGCCCGTCGGCGCGGCGATGGAGACGTTAGCTTTCGTGGTATAGCCCGAGGACAACTGAAGCGCCTGGTTGGCGATTGACTTGGCGGTATCGACCAGCTTCGAGAGCGAGGTGATGCCTTCGTTGGCCGCCTGGAGCACCTGCACGCCGTTGCCGATGCTGTCGAGCAGGTTGCTGATGTCGCTGGCGCGAGCATCGAGGCCGGCGGCGGTGAAGAAGTTGGTCGGGTTGTCGAGCGCGCTGTTGACCTTCTTGCCGGTGGCAAGGCGGCTCTGCGTGGTCGCGAGCAGGTCAGCGGTGCCCTGCAGCGAGAGCAGGTTCTGGCGGACTGCGGCGGACAGAGTGATATTGGAGAGAGACATGAAACAACCTTTCTGGCGTTACGCAACTTCGGCCTTCTTGGCCGAGTACACCGACGCTACGAAGCAACTGATCAACGAAAACTGAATCTGACCGGTAGGATGCCCCGGATACCGGCGGACTTCGAAGCTCATGCTTTAAGAAGGGTGAAGATCGCTCGGAAACACCTGCTGCGATCGAAGGCGATCGCAGATCGCGCCAGTCATCGTGGTTAACAAGCAACGAACATGTTGCAGAAGCAATGGCTCGCATGCCGCAGCCGGCAGCCATCTTCGCGCGGAGCCCGACAGTCGCTCGTTACCGAAGCGTTGATGGAGAACAGGCACGCCCCTCAAAAGTCGAGCTCACACCACACGAACGCATCACCTGTGAAGCGAAGCTGCGGAAGCAATACGAAACAATGCGCCCCAACGGCAATGTCAGCTCCGCGGCCTGAGCACTTGTCTCCTGATCGGCGTGCACTCTCTGCACAAAACGAGATCGGCCCCGGATCGTCTCCGGGGCCGACTTCATTTCAGATCGCGCAAGAGATTACTGCGCCGCAAGCGGCGGTGCGTCGATCTCGATCAGGCCGTCGCCCGAGCGCCGCGCGCCGAAATCCAGCACCGCGGCGACCAGCGCATCGATGTCCATCGTGTCCGTGCGGTGATTGACGACCGCCGCACGGATCGCGAGGTTGCCGTCGATCATCGTGCTCGACGGTACCGCGATCCCGGACTCCTGGATATCAGCGACGATCTCGCGATTGACCTCGTCGGCATCGGTCGCGCGATAACGGAAGCAGACGATGTTGAGGTTGACCGGCGCCAGCAGTTCGAGCCGCGGCTCGGCGAGAATGCGCGTCTCGAGATATTTGGCGAGCGCGCAGGTGCGCGCGATCATGGCGCCCAGCCTGTCAGTGCCGAAGGTCTTCAGCGTGAACCAGGTCTTCAGCGCGCGGAAGCCGCGCGACAGATCGGGCCCGAAATCACACGGCCAGTGCGAGCCCGCCGCCAACCCCCTCGCCTCGCGCCGCAGGTAGGCCGCAGGCTGCGCAAAGGCCTGCCGATGCTTGTCACCGTCGCGGACCATCAGGAAGCCGGCGTCATAGGGCACCTGCCCCCATTTGTGGAAATCGAGCGCGATGGAATCCGCAAGCTCGATGCCGGCAAGGCGCGGCGCAAGTTCAGGTGAAAGAATCGCGAGCGCACCAAACGCACCGTCGACGTGAAACCAGATCCCCTCCTCGCGGCACAATCGGGCGAGATCGGCGAGATCATCGATGGCGCCGATATCGACGGTGCCGGCCGACGCAACGACGAGGAACGGCCTGAAGCCAACCTCGCGATCAACGGCGATCTGCGCGCGCAGTGCAGCGATGTCGATGCGATGCTCGGCATCGACATCGATCTGGCGCAGCGCATCGGTGCCGAGCCCCGCGATGTCCATCGCCTTCGCGATGCAGCCATGTGCCGCCTTCGACGTGTAGGCCGTGAGCAGCGCACCGTCATTGCCGATGCCGTGCTGACGCGCAAGCGTGCCCAGCGTGTTCGTGCGCGCCACCAGCACCGCCATCAGGTTCGCCATCGACGTTCCCGTGACGAAGATGCCGCTCGCATCTTGCGGGAAGCCGAACAGCTCGCGCATCCATGCGGTGATCTGCCGCTCGACCTCGATCGGCATGTGATCGCGGCCACCGAGATTGGCGTTGAGCCCGGCCGCCAGCATCTCCGCGAGCATGCCCACCGCGGTGCCGCCGCCATGCACCCACCCCATGAAACCGGGATGGACGTTGCCGGTCGCGTAAGGCGCGATCACGTCGGAGAACTCGCGATAGACATCGCCGAGATCGGCTGCCCCGCGCGGCACATCCGCTTTCAATTGCGCGCGAACGCTGTCCGGCGCAGGCTGCCACACCGCCCGCTCGCGCACATTGGCTATCGAATCGATCGTCTCGCCCAGCATGCGGTGGGCGAGCGCGCGAAACGCGTTCCAATCCTGCGGATCGAGCGAAGTCCCTGCAAGCGCGCTCTGGATATCGCCCCGAACGATCTCGTTCATGCCACGCTCCCGTCCGCCCTCGCATGTCGCGACAGCATCGCCGTGAACGCGGCAAAGATCTTGTGCATCTGCGGCTGCTTGTACGGAAACAAGTCCGGCGAATCCATGTTGTGCACCACGGCCGTGTTGTCAGCCTCGAAGATCAGAAGCTCGCCGCGTCTGTTCTCGGCACAATCGATTGTGAAATAGTCGAGTCCAACGCGAGCGATCATCTCGTCGAGCGCAGCACGATGACGGCTCGCGAAGGCAGTATCGAAGTCGCGCATGAAGACGGCTTCCTCCGCGCGCTTCTCTTCGCTGAATGCCATGTAGGCGTTGAGGTACCAGATGTCCCAACGGTCGGCGATCGCCATGTGGCATGCGTAGGGCCGACCGTCGACGATGGCGAGACGATATTTGCGGAACAATCCGTCGGCACTGGAATAGTCGACGAAGCGCGCGACGAAGAATTGCTGCTCCTGCCGCCCGGGCAGATAATCCGCCAGCGCCGCGGCATCGTCGATCTTCGCGAGTCCCACGCCCGCATGCGTGCCGCGCGGCCGCACGATCATCGGGAAGTGCAACTCGCTCGTGATGTCCTCGCACCGGATCCGCGCTTGCGACAGATCCGACAATTGCGCGCGCGTCGCGCAGACCGTCGCGGGGATGTCGAGGCCTGCCGCGCCGGCGAGCAGCCGATGCAGCTTGTCGCGATCGAGGTTGGCGATGCGGTCCGGACGGTTTAGCAGCGGCCGCGGCCAGCGCGATGCAGCATCGTCGATCGCCGCGAGCGCCTCGCGGCACTCCTCGGAATCGGATGCGACGACGATGGCGACGTCGTGATCCGGCAGCGGCTCCGGCAGGCCGACGCCCTTGACGACGTAGAGCGTCAACAGCTCGATGTCCGAGCTCTCGAGCAGGAATTCGATCGGGGTATTGCCGCCCATGTCGATAGCTGCAGCAAGCGCGAGCACGCGTAGCGCGGGCTTTGCAACGGCGCAGGGCGAGCGAAACAGCTGATGGAAGGCGAGCACCTCCGCCTGCATCGCAAGCCCCGTCTTCTTGTCGCCAAGGAGCTGAGTGATCAGCGACAGATCGAGCACCTCGCCTGCCTGCACCGTTCCTTCCGCAATCTTGGCGACGAACCGGTCGCGCAAGGGACGCAGATCGACGCCATCGAAGGCCTGATGCGTCAAGCGCGCAAAGCCGATACGGTCGGCATATTGCGGCACGGTGAGGCCGATCGGTTGAGACGCACGATGCTGCATGTCACGCTCCGGACGCAGACAGAATGAAAGGTGCCGCGGTGTCGGCGCGGTTGAGCAACAGCTCGATCTTGACCAGCACATGGGCGATACGGTCGAGAATGCGCTGCAGATTCCGTTGCGCATCTCCAGCGTCCGCCGACCAGGCTTCAGTCACCAGTTGCGCGCCGACGCACAGGCGGAGCACGCAGGAGACTGCGCCGTCCGGTCGCTCCAGCCGAACCGGCTGGCCGATGAGGCAGCGTTGCGCGGCGACCTGCCGGTCCATCGCGCTACCCTTGATCTCGTCGTTCATGTCGCGCGCCAACGTGCGATAGAGCGCGTTGTAGTCGGCGATCGCGGCCAGCTTGCCGTGACGGTTGAGCGTGAAGGGAAACACCGTTGGATGGGTGAACTCCTCGTCATCGACTCCGGCATGTCCCGCATCCGATCGGATCGCGCCGAGCGACGGCGTCAACGCGATCATGCTCTCGATGCCGGCCCTGAGCTCGCCAAGGGCTTTCGCGCGGAACGGACTCGGCACGGCATAGTAGCCGCCGATCTCCTCGAGCGCCGCCTCCCAGCGCAGCCACTGCCCGAAATTCGGCCGGCTGTCGAAGCGTGAGCGCAGAGCGGCCCAGCCCATCGGCCAATCGCTGCGGCTGGCATAGTCGGAGAAGCCGGGCGCCGCGTCGACGCCCCGGTCGACCCTGCGCGACAATCCCTTCGGGACCAGCAACGCGCCGCTGAAGGCGGGACCGCCGAAGAATTTCGACCCCGTGATCAGCACCATATAGCCGCGGTCGAGGTAGGAGCGCAGCCGCTTTAGACCGAGCCGCATCTGGCAGGCATCAACGACGATCTGCACCTTGCCGGGCCAGCGCCTGGCGATCTCGTCGAGACAGGCTTCGCTCGGCGCGCGCCAGCCGAGCTTCGAAGAATCCATGATCTGCAGCAGCACGCGTTTGCCCTGCCCGATCGTGGTCTCGATCGCTCGAAGCACGGCAGAGTCCGCGTCGGGTCGCGGTCCGAGATCCGCGGCGGCATCAAGAAGCGGCAGCGCGATGCTGTCACAGCCCAGGTCCGCGATCGCACCATCCTTGCGAACTGCGAATCCGCTCGCTTTCTGGTGCTGAAGTGACGCCCGCGCGCGGTATAGACGGTTCCGCTTCCCGTCTGATCGGAGCCGACAACGATCGTCACCGGCGGCGCGCCGAGCGTGGCGCGGGCCAGGAACAGCGCGTGGAGCTGGGAATCGGTGCCGGAGGGCGAGAACACGATATCGACGCGCGGGGCGAGCTGCAGATGGCTGCGCAACTCGTCGCGCATGTCTTCATTACGCGCATCGAATGCGACCTCGACCTCGTCGAACAACGTTTTGTGCACCAGCTCTTCGCGCGCCAGCGCCGCCCGGTGATAGGCGCGTTCGGAGATCGACGATGCTGTCGAAGAAGCGAAATTCCAGATCTCGGGCGTGGGCTCCGGCGCGCAACCGTAGTCGCTCAGGCGGGTGACGGGATCTATCGCCAGCCGCTGATCTCCGCCGGATACGAGCAGCGCCTCAAGCGGCGTAAAGAGGTCGCGTAGGCCGTAGCGCGGACCATCTTCAGTCCGCCAGCGGGACGCGCCGACGCTCATCTCGGACCGCTCACGCCGCGGCGACTGCGATCAGTGCGAATTGCAACGTGACGTCGCTGTTGCGCAAAGACCGAGCTTGCGCAGATGCTCGACACCCGGCCGACGAGGCACGGGGGCGCCACCACGAGCTGCATCTTGTCCGACATCGACGGCCCCACGCCTCAAATCCTCACCAAGAGGTAAACAGGCATGGTTAATGGAGCCTTAACGCTCCCTTACAGGAACTTGACGAGCGACAGATCCGCGAGCTTCGCGGTGGTCTGGTAGGAGGCCTGGAGCGCGTTCTGCAGTGCCAGGATTTCGCTCGCCACCTGGTCGGGCGAGGCCGTTTCGGTCTGGTCGACGATGGTCTGCAGCGTTGCTTTAGCCTGGGTCTGGCGGGCAGAGGCATCCTTCATCGTGCTCTGGGCCATCGCCATATCCGCTTGGATGTCCTCGATCTTCTGCTGTCCGGGCTGCGGCAGCAATTGCTGCGTCACCCGCGAGCTCAGCGCCGAGATCTGTCCGGGCGAATTCATGCCCGTTGGCGAGGTCGAGAACGTCGAGAACACGGCGACCGCCTGCAGCGCCGAGCGGATCGCGGTCTCGTTGGCCTGCGCGCCGTATTGCACGGTGACGGAGTCGTCGACCCGGGCCTGCGCGGTGGAGCGCGCCGGGCCCGGTCCGGAGTTGCCAGTGTACCATTTGACCGTATTGGCCGAGCCGTTGACCAGTGTCGTCGCCGAACCGAACGGCACGCTGCCGACGCGCAGCGGGGGAGTCGCGGCGGTCACCGTCGCACCGAAGCCGAGCGCGCCGAGTGCCGCATTGTTCGAGCTCGTGATGTTCAGGCTCGCCGCGTCGTTGGTGTTGATGGTGATGACGCCGCCATGGACGGTCGACGGCTTCGAGGTGCCGGTGATCTGATCGATCTTGCTGAGCAGGGTCTGGATGCTGTCGGTGACGTTGAGCTGGTTGCCGGTGGCGCCTGACGCCACGAAGGTCAGCGTCGTGCCGTTGACCGTGATGGTGTCATTGACGGCAAGATTGGTTCCGATGGAGTCCGAAGGCGCCGTGCCCGACAGCAATGTGGCGCCGGTGATTGGAGCCGGCGGCGCCGCCTTGTTGTTCTTGGCGCCGCCCGTCGCCGAGCCATCGGTGTTGAAGAAATTATCGCCGGCCTCTATCGCCGATGCAGCCACCAGCGACGTGTTGGCAAGCGTGCTGATCGCGCTATTCAGCGCGTTGTTGAGATTGGTTGCAGTTGCAGTCGGAGTGGCCCCGATGGCAAAGCTGCCCACCGGTACCGGCGTCGTGGTGGTTGCGGTCAGCGTGATCTGCTCGCTCGTGCCGTCGGGCAGCGTGAACTGGAAGTTCACGTTTTCGCCGTTGTTGGGATTGGTGGCGCCGAGGTCGACGGAGGCCGCGACCGGCGAGCCGCTCGGAGCCGTCACGGTGGCGCCAGTGAACGTCGAGGAGACCGCAGCGAGCTTCAGCCCGAAGGGCGATCCTGCAACGTCCTCCGCGACCTGCACCGACGTCGCCGAAGGCTGGCTCAGCACGAGCCGCCCCATGCCGCTGGTGCCGAGATCGGCCTGCTGGCGCTCGGCCATCACCTGCTTCAGGCCGGCCTGAGTGGTGGTCCCGTTGATGATGTTGCTGGCGCTCGCCACGGACGGCGTGTTCAGTGCGGTGCCGGAGAACAGGTAGTGGTTGGCCGATTGCGTGTTGAGCACCGCGACCATGGACTGGAGCTGCGCCGCCGCGGTCAGCTGCGCGACCGTCTGACCGGCCGAATTGATATCCTGGTTGGTGCTCGCCGCCGCCGACTGCGTCGTGTTACGCATCGACACCAGCGACTGCAGTGCGGTGTTGGCAAGGTTGACGTTGATGTTGACGTTGCTGATCGTGTCCGTGAAGGCAGAGATGTTCGAAAGCTGCGTTCGCGCGGCGATCGCAAAGCCCTCATTGTTGCCCATGCCCGAATAGGTCTGCGACAGCTTGCCGGAGGAAAGCTGCGTCGAGAGGTCGGTGAGTTGCTGGTTGATGTTGCGGATCTGCGCGCCAAGAACCGACGAGGAATAATTAATGCTGCTGATCGACATGTTTTCCGCACCCTACGCTTTGTTACACTCGGGCATCACGCTTTCGCTTCTCACCCCTGGGCCTGGAGCAAGGTGTTCATCATGCTTTGCACCACGGACATGATGTGGGCATTGGCGGCGTAGGCATTCTGGAGCTGGATCAGGTTCGACATCTCGGTGTCGATATTGACGCTCGCGGTCGAATTGAACTTCTCCTGCAGCGTCGAGACTACGACGCTCTGGCCCTGCTGCAATTGCTTCGCCTGGGTCGCGGCGTTGCTCTGGATACTCAGGAACTGCTGCAGGTAGCTCGGGACGGTGCCGCTGAAGGGTTGGCTCGACGAGCCGAGCCCGGTTTGCGGCGAATAGGAGAACACCGAATTGGTGAGCTGCGAATAGAGGAAATCCGAGCGCGTGGTGTCGCCTGCCGGCGTCACGGGCGAGGTGCTATAGACCGAAAGCCGGGTGGGGTCGGTGACCAGCGCCGAATTCACCGCGATACGCCCGGCAAGACCGGTCATCTGCAGGCCGGTCGAGGCGATGGCGCCGGTATAGAGCGCGGTGCCATCGGTGAACAGCGGCAATTGCGGATTGCCCGAGGTCAGCGACGAGATCGTCTTCGTCACCGAGGCGGCGTTGACGGTGGCCGAGCCCGTTCCGTCGTCCACGACCCGCAACGTCGTGCCGGACGGATTGGAGAATTGGAGATGGTTTGCGCCCAGCGCGGAATTGAGCTGCGATACGATCGAGGCCATGCCGCCGGAGAAATCGACACCGACGCGCAGCGGGTTGGCGTTCGCGGCATTCTGCAACGGCAACGCCGCCGGATCGGTCACGTTGACGATCGATATCTGCTGCTGGGTGTTGGTCGCCGTGTCCGTGTAGGTCAGGTTGACAGTATTGCCCGGCGCCACGTTCGAGACGTCGAGATCGAATCCGGACGGCGGTCCGGCCACGGCAGTGCCTGCAGTGGTCTTGTCGGACAACGCGCTCGCCATCGTCGCGGCAAGCTGGTCGACCTGGTTCTGCGCCTGGACCAGCGTCTGGTCGCGCAGCTTGAGGTCGGCGGCAAGCCGGCCCGAAGAGACAACATTGTTGGCGACAACGTCGGTCGCCGAGCCGTTCGGCAGCTTGATACTCAAAGTGCCGACGCCGGATTTGACCGAGTTAGGGTCGTACAGCGAGTTTGCGGTGAGTGCGCCTGGTGAGGAGAAGGTGAACTGCGAGGCGAGCCCGGCGCCGACGAGCTGGATACCGGTGCTGGTAAAAACGTTGGCCTGGCCAGAGCTGTCTGTGACGACACGGACATCGACGAGCTTCGACAGCGAGTCGATCGCAGCATCCCGCTGATCCATCAGCGTCGCAGCCGATGGGTCGTTCGCAGTCAGGCTCTGCAGCTTGGTATTGATGTCGGCGATCTGCGCCATTGCAGTGTTGGCCTGCTGCGCCGTAGCGCCGATGTCCTGCTCGACATTGGAGCGCAGCGTCTGAATGCCGTTGCTCGTGGCGTTGAGCTGCTGCGCCAGCGACTGCGCCGCGGTCACCGCCACCGATTGCGCCGACAGCGAACCTCCGCTCGTCGACAGCGACTGCAGCGCGGTCGTGAACTGGTTGAGCGCGCTTTCCAGCGTGCCGTCGCCGCCTGGGGTGCCGTAGACGTTCTGCAGCTGGCCCAGGATACTGGCCATCTGGTCGGCATAGCCGCTGCCCCCGGTCTCGGTGCGAAGTTGACCCTGCACGTAGAGATCGAGCTCGCGGCCGACGCCGGTGGTCAGAACCGTCGATCCGAAACTGCCGGAGGTAACCTCGATCTGATTGGGCGTCTGGACGACGTAGCCCGGCGTCTGCGCGTTGGCGACGTTCGAGGAGACGATCGCAAGCGCGGCCTGGTTGGCACGCAGGCCGCTCATTGCGCTGGCGAGGGATGAACTCAAACCCATGTTACTGCCCGCCTCTGGTTACGCTGCGTGAGCGCTGATCAGCGCAACACGTTCAGAAGATCCTGCACCATCGAATTCGCCGTCGTGATCACCTTGGTGTTGGCCGAGTAGGCCTGCTGGGTCACGATCAGCTTGGTGAACTCGTCGGCGATGTCGGTATTCGATCCCTCGAGCGACGAGCCGCTGATCGTGCCGGAGGCGCCGGCGATCGCCGGGCCGGACTCGTCGGTTACTGCATAGGCGCCGCCGTCGAGCGACTTCAGGTAGTTGGTGCCATTGAAGTGCGAGAGCGTCACCGCGGCGAGATCGAGGTTCTGGCCGTTGGAGAAGGTGCCGACCACGAGGCCATTATTGTTGACGGCGACAGAGCGGAGCTGGCCGGCGGCGTAGCCGTTCTGCGTGATGGTGTTGATGGTCACGGCACCGCTCGAGCTCGCATATTGCGTCAGCGAGCCGGCGGAGAGATTGAATGCTACCGAGCCCAGCGATTGCCCACCGACGGTGACGTTATTGATGGTGATGCCCGAGCCGGTCGGCGAGGCCAGCGAGCCATCGCTTGCGAAGGTGAAATTGGTGCCGGTATTCACCCATGCGACCTTCGTGTTGGTGGCACTGGGATCGGCCTGATAGAACAGGTTCCAGGTATCGGCGTGCCCGGCGCCAAGCGACGCGCTGTCGACCTTGGCCCAGCGCAGTTGCAGATTCACCGGCGTGCCGGCCGCGTTGTAAGCCGTCACCGCGCCGCCGCTGATGGATTCTTTGGTGAAAGTCGCGATGTCGTTTCCGATCACGGTGCCGCCGCTGGGATTGGCGGCGCGTGCCAGCGATACTGGGCTCGTGAAACCGAGCGCGGAAGGGGAAAAGGCGGACGCTGTACTCGTGATGCTGAGGTCCTGCATGGCGCCGGTGTGGAGTGTAATGGCGCCGCTGCCGCTGATCGTCGGCGCCACACCGGTGATCCCACCGATCGCCGTGAGCAGATCACCGACAGTGTCGTCCGCGCGGACGTGCGTCGAGTCCTGCAGGCCGGTGCCGGCCGTGGTGATAGTGATCGTGATGCCGTCAACCACGATGGTATCGCCGGCGGCGAAGTTGGTCGTCAACGAGTCGCTGTTCGCGGGACCCGACAGTTTCGTCGCGGCTGTGATGGGAACAGGCGTCGAAGCCTTATTGTTGACGGCCGATCCGGTGACCGTCTGATCGAGATACGGCAACGGGCTCGACGCGAAGTCGGCAGGATTGAGGCCGCCATAGGCCACGAGCGAACCGCTCGCCGCCGTCGAGCTCGCCACTGTGTTCGGCGTTGTCGGCAGGTTCGCGGCATACTGGACGGCCGTGGTGGCCTGCGCCGGGACGAAGTTGTTCTGGAATTGCAGCACTGTCGGCACGCTGCCGGTGGGATTGCCGGTCTTCGGATCGACCGAGACGCCCATCAGATAGTAGCCCGCGCCGTTGACGAGATTGCCGTTGGCATTGACCTGGAAGTCGCCGCGGCGGGTGTAATAGGTGACGCCGTCGAACACCGGCACGTTGTCGACGACGCCGGTAGCCTTCTCCACCGAGAAGAAGCCGTCGCCGGTGATCGCCATGTTGGTGGCGACGCTGGATGCCGAGATCGTGCCTTGGGTCGTGATCGTCGCCTGCGCGTGCGCGGTGACGCCGCCGGCGACCTGCTTGCTGGGCACCTCGGAGTTGGGAATCAGATCCTCGAAGCTGGTTCCGATGCCCTTGTAACCGGTGGTGGAGGAGTTCGCGATATTGCCGGAAATGTTCTGAAGCGCGTAGGACTGCGCCTGCAGGCCACCCACCGAGGTGTTCATTGCATCGAAGATACCCATAACTTTGTCTCCAAATTCGATTCCGACGGCCGGCCGACCGTTCGCGACCCTTGGCCGCAATCGAAGGAGACGTCGCAAGGCCTATGCCAATGCGGGTATTTCAGTGAAATCAAATATTTAAATAGACATGCCCCGGCCGTGGGACCGGGGCACAATTGCCGGGCCGGCAACAATTGCCGGGCACACCCCTTACGTCGCGGACGCTGCCGCGGGGTGGAAAACGAGCCCAAAACCGTCGATGCAGTAGCGCAATCCGGTGGGCTTTGGACCATCATCGAAGACGTGGCCGAGATGGCCGCCGCAGCGGCGGCAATGCACCTCGGTGCGGACCATGCCGTAGGTGCGGTCCTCGGTCTTGCCGACATTGCCCTCGATCGGCTGGTAGAAGCTCGGCCAGCCGGTGCCGCTCTCGAACTTGGTGTCGGACGCGAACAGCGGCAGATCGCAGCCGGCGCAGGCGAAGACGCCCTTGCGATGCTCCTTCAGAAGCGGACTCGAGCCGGGCCGCTCGGTGCCGTGGTTGCGCAAAATCTCGTACTGCTGAGGCGTGAGCTGGGCGCGCCACTCGGCCTCCGTCTTCTCGATCTCGAATTTCTCCGCGGCCTTCTCTCCAGCCTTGGCCGGGGTCGCTCTCAGCCAGCGGAACGCCGTCAGGCCGAACAGGCCGGCGACGGACGTCAACAGGATGCGGCGGTCAAACATCTCTTTCTCCGTGCGAGGGGACTTTTCACCTGTCCACGCGCTGAGATACGGGCTTCAACGCACGACGTTACACCGTCAGGCGGAGTTTTTTCTCAAATTATTGCGAGACGCCCTGCTCCTCCGACACGGCCTCCTCGGCACGCGGCGCCGGTTCCGGCGGCGGCGCCGGCCGAACCGGGCGAACCGCGCCGGGCGGCGCGCGCCGCGGACCCGTGCCGGCGGCGCGGTTGGCCGCAGCCAGTTTCGCGTCGCGCTCCCGCTCCTTGACCCGCGCCCGCTCGCGGTAGCGGGCGAGCGAGCCGGCGGCGGCCGAGCTCGCCCTGCCCCAGAGC
>NZ_JBBIAM010000309.1:0-1532 GCF_054185185.1 Bradyrhizobium sp. UFLA05-153 | reverse complement strand
CGAACCTGATCACGATCACTGGAATCCGTGATCACCATCGTCTGGAACACCTGATCACCATCCCTGGAATGCGCAGGTCACTACATTTGTTTGCGTGGAGCCTGGCTCTGACAGGCTTGGTGGCGCTCGTCTCGCTGCTTCTGTAAGGCGCGTCACTTGGCGGCCCGCCAAACTGAAGTGGCGAGCCCTTATCGTCATTGCCTCAGCCGACGGGCAGCGCTGACGTTTGCTAGCAAACCGTAAGGTCATCCGGCAACATTAGGGCCTACGATTGAGCAATCGGATTGACTGATCGCGGAATACTCGTGGTTGCACTGTTCGCGCTAGCCGAGGCGATCGTCGCGCTTGGGCTCGTCTTCCGAGTGGCGACCATCCTTCTGTCTTCTCGTGCGCGCGCGGCTGCGCTTGGGTGTGTGATAGCCAGCCCTTTCATAGCTCTCTTTGCATTAGTCGCGGCGTTCGGCTCCAAAGGCTTCGCGGTCTTCCTCGATTGGATTGGTATGCTTACCGAGAGCCTCCCGGCGCTCTATTTGCCCGCTAGAATGGTTTGGGATCCTCTGGTGACGATTGCTCTTTTCGCACTCTATTTCCTTCGCGGGCGTCGAGGCATGCCATCGTGGAAGGCATGGTTGAGGGGCTCAAGCTTGTGGCTGATTTGGGTGTTGTTGCCTCTGGCCATCGACGTCGGTTGGACGCCAGGCCTCGATTTTTTGTACATCCTTGCGATACTTTTGATCGGTCTTCCTATCCACTACGTTGCGCCGACGATCTTTGAAAGTCTGTTCTCCGGTTTGAACTGGCTCCTGTTTCTAACTCCTATCCCCGGCCTTCTCATTGCACTAGTTCCGAGCTGGATACTGTTTACCCTGAGGCGACGCGACGATGCGAGCAATTGACGAACTTGCCGCTCGAGCCGGCTGACCGCCTAGCGCTCCTCCTTTGGGCATGCCACTCCCAAATTGAAGAGATCGAAAACTCAGTACCAGCAGATCGGAAAACGCGGCGCGTGCCACCTCAACCCTGCCCGACGTACAGTCACCGACTTGACGCATTCGCATGATCTCTAACCCGCGCGGGATCATGTTGGAGAACCCCAAGTGGCAAAAAAGACAAAGAGCAAGCGCAAAGAATACACCAACTACGACGTCAAACTCCTCAAAGCGCATTCCAAAGCCCGCACCCCAGTGGCAAAGCTTTCGAAGCTGATGAAGCGGTCCGAGGGCTCGCTGAGGCAGAAGGCACGCAGCCTTGGAATTGGACTAGGTCATCAGCGCTAAACTGCGCGGTCGAGAAAACGGCCCAAGGGCCAGGTTACCGCAAGCACGCGAAAAATGGCCCGCCCGTATGATCCGGCGGGCCTCTTTTGGGACCAAATTAGGTTCGCTAGACGACCTTCACCATAGCCCCTCAGATATCGTCTCGATCAACGGCGTCTCGCCGTCACGGTACGCAGGCCTGTGCCTACCGTAAATCACATCCGGCCATATTGATGGTGCAGTCCGCCTAGGATCGGTCGGCATACGATATTCCCG
>NZ_JBBIAM010000308.1:0-1540 GCF_054185185.1 Bradyrhizobium sp. UFLA05-153 | reverse complement strand
TGTTCTGCCGCAATCGATAAGATATCGGGCACGTGGTGCTTTCGTGGTTTCCCGCGGACTTTGGTAATCGGCCAAATAAGCTTCACATCAACCGGATACACCTTCAGGTGTCGAGGGATGCCGACCGCCCAGGCCAGCCCGCGCTCCGTTAGCCCTTGTCGAAACGGTGCGCTAAGCCCGTATCCTGCATCGGCCAGCACACATCCAAAGTGCACGTTGGCTGCCATCGCGCGGTCGATCTCGGCTAAAGCAATTTCCGGCTTGGACCGTGGCGTTCGGTGTTCGACTGGCACGCGAGCGCGCTTCAAACGAGACACGTCGCTTGCCCAACCGTCAGGCAGAAAGAGACGTAACGCGACCATCACTGGCACTTCGCCGCGCGCGAGCGTCAAAGACACCAGCGTTTGGCAATTTGCCGTTTTGCCGAGAGCCGACGCGTATTGAGCCGCAACACCAACCGAGCGTTCGCCCTTCTTCGGCAGTGAGGTGTCGTCAATAACGAGCACCGCATCGCTACCGCCGACAAGTCGGTCCGCCCGGTGGAGCAGCTCCGTCTCCAGCGGCGTCGCGTCCCAGACACCGTCCGCAATGAAATGGTGCAGCTGGTCGTAGTTGCCCGTGGCAAGGCGCTCCGCCATCGGCTGAACGCTCTTGCGATCGCCAGGACCGATCAATCCCGCAACATACAGAGGACACATGCGCTGCCGAGTCTTATGACCCAGCCGGTCCAAGAACGGCATCAGCCAGCGTTCAAGTTCGTCTTCCCATCCCGTCATGGTCAGCCCTCCAAGAGCCGACCACCCATGAATCATTGAAAAATTGATTCGGGAATCCTATAAAGCACGGCAAAACCGACAATCTGCCAAAGTAGTGCTAGGCCGTGTACTCATAAGTCGAGGACACCGTTTTGACGTCCGCTATGCCCTGATAACGGCGCGAAAGCAGACATCCCGAAACTTCCAGAACGCGACATAGTTCACTTTACTTTCCATCAGGCCATGTCACTTTTGGCGGCATCTGCCCATCGCGCACCTCACTCTGCCAGGAAATGGAGGTGATGACAGCTTGCACAATCCTGACGCTGCTGTGCAGTATTTGACTTGGGCGCTGGAGGAGATCGAGAATGGTCATCCAAAAGCTGCTCTCCATGCCCGGATTGCGTTGGACGAGCTGCGCGGCGTCCACGCAGGAATGCCTTGTCCTTACGCCGAAAAAGCGAAGCGATTTCGCGATAAAGCCGATGAGGCCGAACAGTTAGCCGTACCGGCAGAGACGGCGTCTAGACGTGATGCTCTTATGAAGATCGTGGGAAATTACAGGCGCACAGCGGAACAAATGGACCGCTTGTCGGAAGCTCAAACAACAACGAAAAGCAAATAGTTGAGAGGCCTTCTACGGGTCAAAACTGGTAATACTTTGACCGAGCGCTTAGCCCTCCTCCCGCGCGTTAATGAGTACACGCGCTAGTCATCTGGAACGAAAGTTCGTCACATTATATGATGGCTCGAATCTCTGCAGAGGAGAGCGCTTGTGGCGAATG
>NZ_JBBIAM010000307.1:0-1614 GCF_054185185.1 Bradyrhizobium sp. UFLA05-153 | reverse complement strand
AACAACGGCCAGTGCTTCGCACGCGACGGCGAAAGCGTCCGGATGGAAATTCGACCGGAGGACTGCCTCGTACTAGCGCCGGAGGCCTAAAGAGGCGGGCCGCTGGTTATCTCTGGGGCCGCCGCCCCGCACAACGCGAGGCGCGCTAAAGTTTCGGTGCGATGTCCTGCTCGAACTTCTTCACCTATGTGTCCAGTTGCGAGGACATATAGGTCCAATCCGGCAGATAGGCGAACTTATCAAACTCGTCCGCCGCGAACCTCCGCGACATTCGCGCTCGGCTCAGTCTGCTGGTTCGTTGGAACGCTGTCGACGTACTGGTGGTAAAGCGCGGAATTTTCCTTGCTCACGGTAATATAGGCGAACTCCCTGGCGGCCTTCTTCTTTGAGATCGCGATGACCACCAGCCCTCGACATAAGGGGCCGCCTTCAGCGATGTGTCCGACTTTGTCAGCGCGTTGACGGGCAGTCCCTTCTTGACGAGAGCGGAAACGAGATACTGCGAACCATAGACGATGGACGTCTCGCCCATTGTCAGTGAATTAGTCGTCCGTGAAGAACCCGCACTTCAGCTTGGGGCGAGGTGAAGTCGGAGGATGAGCTGGACGAGGATTTGGTGCAACAAGAGCTCCAGCCAGCGGATGAGGCGACGGAAGTTGTAGCCGGCGGCGGCGAGAACAGCATTGGTGGCATCGCCCAGGCGGTGCCGGAGAAAGTTCCGGCCCATCCGATGTTCGGATTTGAGATGGCCGATGACCAGATCGATGGCCGAGCGGTGGCGCATCTCGCGTTTGATCTTGGGCGTCACCCGCTGCTTCTGCCCTGAGATGAACACCTTGAACTTGTAGTCGGGTGGCGCACTGTGGCCGCGATGGCCCTTGTCGAGAACGAGGCGCTCGATGATGTTGCCCGTCAGCGCCTCCTTTTGCGGGATCACGGTCTCGAGCGTATGGCCGTCGTAGGGTTACCGGGCAGCGCCTTCACATGGGTGACGAATTGGCCGCCTTTGGGGTGCGATAGCGTCGTGGCGACGGACACCTTGACCCCGAATTCGTAAGGCCGGTGGGCCTTGCCCTTGCCGATGCACTCCACCTCCGGCGCGTGCAACGAATAGACCTTCGGTCCACGCTGGTGCTGCTTCTTGTCAAGCACCCGTCGCGCCAGCGTCAGCATGCGGCCGAGGACAATCTCACCGAGCGATTCGGTGCGGCCTTCGATCTTGCGGGTGATGTCGCGGATGACACGGCCGAGATAGGTTCGAAGCGTCCTCAAGGCTCGGTTGGCGCGCTTGAACTGCTTGGCGTGGGCATAGCGCCGATGCTTGATCAGCGCGAACTTGCCCACCCCCGGGCATAGAATTGCTGCAACGCGAGGCCCTGCCGTTTTGGCAGCCGGTCTCGCGCCCGGTTCAGAAGCCGGGCATCGGTCGGGAACATCACGTTCTTGGGCTGCACCGTGATGTCGACGATGACGCGGTTGAGGTCGGACGGCTTGATCGCTCGGTCCTGGTGGCGACCGAGAGGCTCTCTGCAGCAGCGTGCGTATTCCAGCGATGGTGATCAGCGGTACAGGCGATGGCGATCAGGGATTCCAGTGATCGTGATCAAGCTTGGA
>NZ_JBBIAM010000306.1:0-1630 GCF_054185185.1 Bradyrhizobium sp. UFLA05-153 | reverse complement strand
TGCGCATTCCAGGGATGGTGATCAGGTGTTCCAGACGATGGTGATCACGGATTCCAGTGATCGTGATCAGGTTCGGAGGCGAACACGGCTGACGGGTTTATGTGTGCTGGAAACGGCCTCTTCGTCAAGGCTGGCGGGTTGGTTCGAAGATCGTTCCGGCGGTCCATGGGAGGGCCCCGTGCGCGGCGCGGAGTGCCATCACGAGTGACGGAGCGACGCGCGCGGGAGGGGCCTGTGGGCCGGCGGGGCGATCGTGCGCGAGGTGCTCACGGTTTTTTCTTTTCGCCAGCCTGACGCCGTAGACTGTCGCCTTTGAGCTCGATGCGGTGGGCATTGTGAATGATGCGGTCCAATATCGCATCGCCGAGGGTGGGATCGGCAATGACGTCATGCCATTGCGACACGGGGACCTGACTTGTGATCAATAAGGATCCCTTGTCGTAGCGATCGTCGACGATCTCAAGCAGATCACGGCGCTGGTCGGCGGTGAGCGGTTCGGGTCCCCAGTCGTCGAGGATGAGGAGATTGACGCGCTCGAGCGCGGCGATCAGGCGCGCCAGACGGCCTTCGCCGCGCGCCTGGGCGAGATCGGCGAACAGGCGAGATGTTCGCTTGTAGAGGACAGAAAAGCCGTCGCGGCAGGCTTTGTTGCCGAGTGCACAGGCAAGCCAGGACTTGCCGGTGCCGGTTGGGCCGACAATGACCAGGTGGTTGCTGTCGCGGATCCATTGGCAGGTGCCAAGGTTCTGGAAGAGCGAACGATCGAGACCACGGGCGGTGCGATAGTCAACGTTCTCGATGGCGGCAGCCTGGCGGAGCTTGGCACTGGTCAAGCGGCGCGTGAGGCGGCGGTTGTCGCGAGCGGTGACCTCGCGATCGACGAGGAGGCCGAGCCAATCGGCGTGCGGCATCTCCGCCGCCTCGGGATTGTTCTGCAGTTCGACGACGGTATCGGCCATGGCGGCAAGGCCGAGGGCGCGCAGGCGATCGACGGTGGGGTGAATGAGCATGCTGATCTCTCCTGATCAATTGTAGTAACTGCGGCCACGGATGTTGGCGTGGAAGAGGATGGGCGCCTCCTCGGCGGGAGGAGCGGTTCTGTCGGTGCCGTTCTTGAGGATGGCAGCGACCGATTTGTACGAGCGGGCGTTGAGCAGCAGCGCCCGGGCGCAGGCGGCGTCGACACGTTCCTGGCCATAGCGCTTGACCAGCCCGAGAATGCCGATGGCGGAGCGGAAGCCCTGTTCTGGATGCGGCCGCGACCGCAGGATGACGTCGATCAGCGTCTCGGCATCGGGACCGACCTTGGCGGCTTCGGAACGAATGCGCTCATGGGTCCAGTCGCGATAGCGGCGATGTGAGCTCGGCATATGTTCGGGAATCGTCGTCGGGCGATGCGGCAGGGTGCTGCGCAGATGCGACGCCACCCGCTTGCCGCGGAGGAAGATCTCGACGGTCTTCTGGGTAATCCGCGCCTCGACCTCCTGATGCACGAGGTTGTGAGGGACGCTGTAGTAATGCTTGGCGATCTCGACATGATAATCGAGGTTGACCCGGCAGCGCTTCCACTCGGCATACTCGTACGGCTCATCCGGCAAGGGGGTCAGCGCCGGACGATCGAGCTCTTCGA
>NZ_JBBIAM010000305.1:0-1705 GCF_054185185.1 Bradyrhizobium sp. UFLA05-153 | reverse complement strand
TTAGTCTCGTGGGCTCGGAGATGTGTATAAGAGACAGGTGCCGGAGCGGGAGCAGGTGGCGGGGTAGGAGCTGGCGTTGGTGGATCCGGCGGACATGGCGGCGGCGTGGGACATGGTGGCATTGGTGGTGTCGGTCACGGCAGTTCGGCATCGACCGCTGCTCCAGGGCACGCGATGCAATCAATGTTCTCAAGCCCGCAGTCGCATGGCGCGCATCACGGGGCATCAAGCCTCAGCCTGGGACACGCGATACAAGCGGCGTTTTCAGCGGTGTTTTCAGGCTCGCACTCGCATAGCGGGCATCATGGTTCATCAAATCATGCCGGGCATCTCGGCGCGTCCGGCTTCAGTCCGGGACACGAGATGCAAGCCGCATCCTCAAGTTCGTCCTCCGGGCACCCCGGCGCGTCCGGCTTCAGCCCGGGGCATGAGATGCAAGCCGCATCCTCAAGCACGCCGTCTGGGCCTCCCGGCGCATCCGGTTTCAGTCCGGGACACGAGATGCAAACGGCGGCTCCGAATCCCTAGGCCGGCGACGACCGGCGGTTCGTATCGAGCTTCGCACTCCTCCACCACGGTCGGTAATGCCTAACTATCGAAAGCTAGGTAACTCCTCGCGCAAGATCGCGACCTATTGGGGCCCCGTTGGAAAGTGATTGATCCTGCAGCATGAACGACGGCGCCGATCGCACAGGGAAGCGCAACCGGCAGCGGTTGTTGACGCATCGCTGGCGGCTGGGGCGATCAATCCAGGGCCCGCCAGCATGAGCCGGCGGGCCCACTCCGTTTGACCATCATTCTGTTTTTCCAACCGAGGCTTCGCGGTCAAAATCCGCAAGCTTAATATTGCTTTCTGGCGAGCCGAAAGTGTGAGCCAACTTGTACGAAGCGAGACACTGATTGCCTCGTCGGAAGTCACCACCGAGGCCTCTCGCATCGAAGGTATTCAAGATTGATGCGCCACCGGTGTTCAATTGGCGGGTAGGTAGCGAAGTAGTGCCGCGCCGCGCCTGCCGCGGGACTGGCAGACGTAGCGCGGCTCAATGATCCGACAGCCGAAAATCGTCTGGTGGCAATGTCTCTCTTAGCTTTTGCCGGGAGCCCGATAATGGCTAGCTGCTTTGGAAGCCCTTTCGGCCACCGATTTGAATTCCGCTCCAGTCCAAGCTCTTGCTGTTTTCACGCCGGATATTGTGCCCGCCGCCACCGCTGCCAACAGAGCGGCGATAATGGATTCGGACTCGTCAGCCTCAGAAATGAGCATGAAATCAGAGTCGCCGGTCGTGAAATAAAAGCTAACAAGCTTGCCACCTGCACCCTCAATCAGCTTGCGCACAGCCGGCTCTCTGTCCTCGGGTGCGCTAACTAACCCCTTGGCATAACTCTCAGTGAAGCAACCACGCGTAAACAATCTGATCATAACGCCCTCCATCGTAGTGAGCGCATTGACGCGGAGATTCTAGGGGCGGGCTCAGGAGGATTATTGAGATGGATCAATCCAACCAGCGATATTCCCATCTATCGCGCCGCCCTATTCCATCCCGCCGACAATTGATGTCCGGCGGTCCCCCTTGCCGCAGCGGCGCGACAGACGAACCGCTGCTCGACGTCCGACAACCGCACCTAGTTGTGGAGCCTCAAGAGGTTGTCCTCGGTTAGACCGAGTCGGCTGATTGGTGTTTGAGATTTTATACCCCCATGGGGT
>NZ_JBBIAM010000304.1:0-1745 GCF_054185185.1 Bradyrhizobium sp. UFLA05-153 | reverse complement strand
TCCGGCTCTTCCGGTTCAAACCTAGCTATTCGAACAGGGCCGTCCCAAAGCTCGACAACGCATTCGTCAACGAGCTGATCGAAAAGGACTGCCTCGCTGCGACTGCTCACAGCCGCTTGTGGCCCAGGCTGTGTGAAAAGTCCCATCGATGCTATGATTCTGCGCGTGAATCGGCGAATCGGGAGCGCTGGATGTCAGGCTTCGTGGAGGGGATTGATCGGAGCCAAAGCAGTTTGTTCCCAGCCGCACTTGAGGACTATGTAGCCGAGGACAATCTAGTTCGCGCGGTTGACGCTTTCGTTGAGGGTCTTGATCTTGGCAAGGTCGGCTTTGGACGGCTTGTCCCGCTGGAAAGAGGGCGGCCCTGCTATCATCCAGCGACGCTGCTCAAGATATACATTTATGGCTATCTCAATCGCGTCCCATCGAGCCGTCGTTTAGAGCGCGAGTGCCAGCGCAACATCGAACTGATCTGGTTGACGGGGCATCTGGCGCCGGACTTCAAGACCATTGCGGATTTCCGTAAGGACAATGGCAAGGCCATTCGTGAGGTTTGCCGTGCCTTCGTGGCACTGTGCCGCGAGCTTGATTTGCTGAGCGAGGCGAGCGTCGCCATTGACGGATCCAAATTCAAGGCTGTCAATGCGCGCGATAAAAGCTTCACCGAAGCCAAGATGAAACGGCGTCTGGAGCGGATTGAGGAGAGCATCGCGCGCTACATAGCGCAACTGGAGACCGCCGACCGCCGCGGTGATGCAATGCCAGAGGCAAAGGTTGAGCGGTTTAAGGACAAAATCGCGAAACTGAACGAGGAGATCGCGCGGCTCAGTGTAGTCAACGCCGAGATGGTGAAGAGTGAAGACAAGCAAATCTCGCTGACCGATCCTGATGCGCGTTCGATGGCAACGAGCGGCAAGGACACAGGGATCGTCGGCTACAACGTGCAAGCCGCAGTCGATACCAAGAACCATCTGATTGTGGCCCACGAGGTGACGAACGTTGGCACGGATCGCCATCAACTGTCGAATATGGCGGAGCAGGCGCGAACCGAGATGGACGTTGAGAGGCTCGACGCTGTGGCAGATCGCGGCTATTACGCGAGCGAAGAGATTCTCGCCTGCGAAAAGGCAGGCATCGCCGTCACGCTACCAAAGCCTATGACCTCGAACGCGAAGGCGGCAGGGCGTTTCGGCAAGCAGGACTTCAAGTACGTGGCGGCGGAAGACGTGTACATTTGTCCTGCCGGACAAAAGCTTACCTACTTCTTTACGACCGCGGACAAAGGTTTGGTGTTACGTCGCTACCGGACCAACGCCTGTCAGAGTTGCGCTATCAAGCATAGCTGCACCACTGGCAAGGAGCGATTGATCTCCCGATGGGAGCACGAGGCCGTGCTTGAGACTGTGCAGGCGCGCCTCGATCACCATCCAGAGAAAATGACAGTGCGTCGTTCGACAGCGGAACATCCGTTCGGCACCATCAAGAGCTGGATGGGTGCAACGCACTTTCTCACGAAACGGCTGCCGAAGGTGGCAACTGAGATGGCGCTCAATGTGCTCGCCTACAACATAAAGCGCGTGATGGCGATCATCGGCGTGGCTGGGCTGCTAGAGGCCTTGGCTACTTGAGCCGAGGACTTGCGCATTCAAATGGACGCCAACAGAAGGCCTAGTACTACTGCGTCATAATTTTCGTTGCCTGCCGAGACGCGGCGATGCCCCGCAACAAGGGCATCGCCTTAGAGT
>NZ_JBBIAM010000303.1:0-1761 GCF_054185185.1 Bradyrhizobium sp. UFLA05-153 | reverse complement strand
CTGTTTTGGAAATACGTCTCAGGGATGAGGGAACCGGCCGGCGCAACCGCGCCAGGCCGGTTCAATTTTCACTTCATCGATCAACCGCGAAAGATCGGAGCGCCCGCAGGCGAGCCGGTCGCGCCACCATCGACGAAGATCTCGGCACTCTGCACATGCGCGGAATCATCGGAGGCGAGGAACAGCACCGTCTTCGCAATGTGATCTGCTTCACCGATCCGGCCGAGCGGCGTGGTCCTGGCGATGCGGCTCTCCAACGCGGCAAATGCCTCGTCGGTCGGCGCCGCGCCCTTCCAGATCGGCGTGCGGGCCGCGCCCGGCGCCACCACGTTGACGCGGATTCCACGCGGCGACAGTTCGGACGCCATTACGCGCGCCATCGAGCGCACGCCGGCCTTGCTCGCGGCGTAGGCGGAATAGCCGGGATTGCCGAGCACCGAGATCACCGAGCCATTGAGAATGATGGAGGCGCCGTCATTGAGATGCGGCAGCGCCGCCTGCACGGTGAAGAACACCGAGGTGATGTTGGTGCGGATCACCTGCTCGAACGCGGACAGCGTGGTGCCACCGAGCGGCGTATTGCCGGGGATGCCGGCATTGGCAAAGACGATGTCGAGCTTGCCGAATTTCTCGACCGCGCGCGCGATTGCCTTCTCGGTCGCGGCGACGTCGTTGATGTCGGCTTCCACCGCAAGACCGCTGGCCCCGAGTTCCTTCGCGGCAGCCTGCAGCGTGTCCTTGTTGCGCCCTGTGATAGTGACCTTGGCGCCCTCGGCCACGAACAGCTTTGCCGTCGCAAGGCCGATGCCGCTATTGCCGCCGGTGATGAATGCCGTCTTGCCCTTCAGTCTCACGCTCGCCTCCTTGGTTGCATAATGAAACTGGATTGCCATCTAGGGCATCTAGTTTTATAATGCAACCACACAAGCGCGTGATCGGCGCACGATGGGAACGGCACGATGGTGAAACGAACGAGCTTTGAGGGGGACTCCTGCCCGATCGCGCGATCGCTGGAGGCGATCGGCGACTGGTGGTCGCTCCTGATCATTCGCGAGGCGCTGTTCGGCGTGCGTCGCTTCGGCGAGTTCCAGGCCAAGCTCGGCATGGCCAAGAACATCCTCGCCACGCGGCTGCGCGCTCTCGTCGACCACGGCATCCTGAAGATCGCCCCCGCCTCCGACGGCAGCGCCTATTCTGAATATGTGCTGACGCCGAAGGGCCGCGGCATCTTCCCGGTCCTGGTCGCACTCCGGCAATGGAGCGAGGAGTTCGACGACCGCCCGGAGGAGATCGCGACCATCCTGGTCGATCGCGACAAGGGCCGCCCGGTGAAGAAGCTCGAGCTGCGCGCGGAGGATGGACGGGTGCTGAGTGCCGTCGACACCACGCTCAAGGCGCGGCCGCGGCGGAGCCGGAGCGCAGGTTAGCGGATGTCAGCTTTTCTGGAAACGCTCCGCTTGTCAGAGCATGCCCGGCTCTGACGAGAGAAGATCGGCCCACTGAGCAATCCAATAGTTAGAATCAAGCTACCATTTTCTCACCCGGCTTGCCCGCGATGGGTGCTTCCTTGCGTGGCCGCTTGATGATCTTGTCGATCTTTTTCGACCAGTCGCCGTAGTAGGCCAACGCGCATAGAATTCCGACCCCCGCGGCGCTAATCAGGATTTGAGTGAGCAGCGCTCCTGAACTGATCGTCAGCAGGAAATAGCCGAGGAACGAGAGAAATATGCCGACGCAGAACACCCGCAGGGACTGTTGACC
>NZ_JBBIAM010000302.1:0-1737 GCF_054185185.1 Bradyrhizobium sp. UFLA05-153 | reverse complement strand
CCCAACACGTTTCCAACGCTCCTCAACCTGCGCTCGATCATTTCCGACAAGTCCCTTGCAGCGATGATCCCCATGGCTGCGGGCAAGATCGACCTTACGGTCGGCTATGGCATCGTGCTCTGGCACATCCTGGTGATCAGCCTGCAAACCGCCCTTGGCTTGCCGTGGCCGGCCGCAGTCCTCGTCGTCATCTGCCTCGGCGCCTTCACCGGTCTTCTCAATGGCCTCTTGGTCGAGGTCGCGCGCATCGACAGCTTCATCGCAACACTCGGCACCGGTACGGTGCTCTATGCACTGGCGCTTTGGCACACCGGCGGCCGGCAGGTCGTCGCACTCCTGCCGGAAGGCTTCCTCGCCCTCAACGGGACGATGGTTTTTGGTCTGCCGATCACGGGCTTCTACGTGCTCGTCCTCGCGGTGGCGATGTGGCTCATGTTCGAATATCTGCCAATCGGGCGCTACATCTACGCCATTGGCGCCAACCCCAAGACGGCTGCACTCAACGGCATTCCCGTACAGCGGTTCACTGTCGGCGCGTTCATGGCCTCCGGCGTGCTGACCGCTGTCACTGGCGTTCTGCTCGCCTCAAAGCTGCGCATCGGCCAGGCGAGTGTCGGCCTTGAATATCTCCTGCCCGCTCTCGTCGGCGCCTTTCTCGGTTCGACCACGATCAAGCCCGGTCGCGTCAACGTCTGGGGCACCATGATCGGCGTCGCCGTGCTCGCGGTCGGCATCGCCGGTATCCAGCAATTCGGCGGTTCTTTCTGGGTCGAGCCGCTCTTCAACGGCCTCACGCTGCTCGCCGCGATCGGCATGGCCGGCTACGCGCAGAGAAAGCGCGGCGCCGTTGCCAAGCTGCCGGCCGGAGCACCTGACCGCAAGGCCTGAGGCACGACCAGCCATGGATTTCGTGATCGGCGACAAGCCGACAACAACGAAACGTCCGGCGAGAAACCGGAACGACAATCACACCAAGGAGAACGCTCTATGTTGCATTCGATCCTCCGAACCGGCGCTGTCGTCGCCGGGCTAGCATTCGGTCTTGCTTCCGTCCACGCCGACCCGCTCGCGGACGCGAAAACCTTCGTCGACAAGTATGCGTCCAAAGTTGACAAGTGGGACGGCCCGACCTCCGGTCCGAAGATTGCCAAGAGCAAGACCATCGTTGTGCTTGCCTCGGACATGAAGAACGGCGGCGTTCTCGGTGTCACCAAGGGCATCGAAGAAGCTGCCAAGGCAGCCGGTTGGACCGTGCGCACGCTCGACGGTGCCGGATCGGTCTCCGGCCGCACCGCCGCCTTCGGCCAGGCCATGACGCTGAAGCCCGATGGCCTCGTCATCTGCGGCTTCGACGCGATCGAGCAGAAGCCGGGCATGGAGGCAGCCAAGGCCGCCAAGATCCCGATGGTCTCCTGGCACGCCGCTCCCGTCATCGGCCCAGTACCCGAAGCCGGTGTCTTCGCCAATGTGACGACCGATCCGATGGCCGTCTCCACTGCCGCGGCCAACTGGAGCTTCGTCGACGCCAACGGCAAGCCGGGTGTGATCATCTTCACCGACTCGACCTACGAGATCGCAATTGCCAAGGCCAAGAAGATGAAGGAAGTCATCGAAGCGCTCGGCGGCAAGGTTCTCGAATGGGTCGATACGCCAATCGCCGAGACCTCGACGCGCATGCCGCAGCTGACCACCTCGCTCCTGCAAAAGCATGGTGCCGCCTCTGTCTCTTATACACAT
>NZ_JBBIAM010000301.1:0-1869 GCF_054185185.1 Bradyrhizobium sp. UFLA05-153 | reverse complement strand
CGACCGGCGCTTCGCCGTTAAACACCCGAGGTAAGAGCCGGATGCTCGAATCGGGCTTGTCCGGATCTGCGCGGGGGCTGTCCAGCAATGGGCATCCCTACCGCGAACCAGGGTCAAAAGGTGGCTTGACGGGGAGGGCAGCTTATGGCGCAAAGCGGACGTTCGGCAGGGCGCGCATGTCCAAGAAGGGCCACTAGGCGACATCGCTGGCCGTTCGCTCCACTGTACCGTCCCACGGTCAGGGCGAGTGCTGGGCGGAATTAACTCTGCACCAGCCCAGCTGCCTTCAAGGCCGCCGCGATGATCGGGCCGGGTGCAACGCGCGGTCGCGTGCCGGGCGGCGCTCTGGGAACCTCCGGAACCGGGAGACCCGCGGCCTTGAAGGCCGCCGCGATCACGGCGTTGGGGTCGAGCGGGTAACGGGTCTGCCGCTCTTCACCCTCTGCAAGCGAGGCTTCGGCCGAACCGTGCGCGCTCTCGGCGGCGGCTCCAGCGATGACTAAAGCACCGCGATCAGTTGGAGTCTCAATGGTTGCTAACACCGGCGCCGCGACGCGCGGCATTTCAACCAGAGACTCGTGCAGGCAAAAGAAGCGTGCGATGTGATCCGTAGAGGAGATTCCCACATCGAGGAAAAATGCACCGGCAGAGCCGCAACTCTCCTTCGTCGTCGTCGCGAGCGGTACGCCATGCGCCATGCCGCTGATAGAAAACGCCTCGATCAATGCCTGACCGTTTGCGCTGCTCCATACGCGGTGCGCGTAGCCCTTGATGAATTCTTGACGTGCGGGTCTCTCCGAAAGCCCGTGCACGTTGGTCCATTGCCGAATGATGTCTTCACCGTTGGAGGGTCTTACAATCGGATCGCTGGTGCCATGCCAGACTGAGATTTTCGGCCACGGCCCGCGATGCCTAGATGCGGCCCGCACGCGATCGCCAAGCGCCCGCGCAGCATGCCCCTGCTCGGTGAACATGGCCTCGAATGCTTGTTGAACGTTGCTGGCGCACCCATAGGGCAGTCCGGCAATGATGGCGCCGCCAGCAAAAACCTCCGGATATGTTGCGAGCATAACCGAAGCCATGGCGCCGCCGGCAGAGAGGCCGGTCACGAAGACTTTTCGGCGGTCAGCGGCAAATGTCGCGATGGCATGCTCGATCATCTCCCTGATCGAAAGCGCCTCGCCGTGACCGCGCGCGGTATCATCCGGCAAGAACCACGAGAAACAATTTTTCGGATTGTTGGCGGCCTGCTGCTGCGGATAGACGACCGCGAAGCCGAGGCTGTCGGCGATCGACGACCAGCCGGTACCGTGGTCATACTCGGCGGCGGTCTGGGTGCAGCCATGGAGCGCGATCAGCAATGGCGCCTTTGGTGGCAGGTCTTTGGGAGCGTAGGTGAACATACGAAGGTTGCCGGGATTTGCACCAAACCCGGTCAGTTCGCGCAGCCGTGTCGGGCGTTCGGGCGCGCGTGCCGCCTTCTTTCGGGCCGCTGCAAGAAGACCTTCGAATTTGCTTCGAAATTCTTGAAGAGGGGCAAGAACCTCGCGTAAATCGCGCATAGGCGCACCCCTATATTGCGTCGCAAATACTTTGTGCATCGCAACATGACAGGGGTAGGGATCGGAGTCAAGAACCGAGTAGGAAATCCGGGAAGTCGGCTCCGGGTCTTGGCTGTGTGAAAACTCCAAGACGCTTCAGCTCGATAGAAGAAGTTATTCGTCCAGAACCGTTCTAGCGCTCAGGCTCGCAACCGCCTTCAGCTTAGACGGCGAATTGAAGA
This sequence comes from Bradyrhizobium sp. UFLA05-153, assembly GCF_054185185.1. Classification (NCBI taxonomy): domain Bacteria; kingdom Pseudomonadati; phylum Pseudomonadota; class Alphaproteobacteria; order Hyphomicrobiales; family Nitrobacteraceae; genus Bradyrhizobium; species Bradyrhizobium sp. UFLA05-153. Next base: position 86 of record NZ_JBBIAM010000301.1, on the reverse strand, counting down.
ATGTAATTCTAGCCGTGTTTCGATCCTTCGCGTTTTTACACAGGTGCGCCGGGAGACCGGCAAGGAGTAGGTGGTGCAAGTCCACT
>NZ_JBBIAM010000300.1:0-1947 GCF_054185185.1 Bradyrhizobium sp. UFLA05-153 | reverse complement strand
GGCTCGAAGCGAGCCAGTGCCTCACTGCTCGTGTAGATGCCTGAGGACGGATTTTTTATCTGTGACAGAAATCACCCACCGAACGTCCCTTCGCCAACTCGGAAGCCGCAGCACGGAAGCTGGTCGAGATCGCCACTAGCATCGAGCCCGTGCAAGGCGGTCGCATCTATATCGAGAAGATCAACGCGCCTTTCCTCTACACGCTGAAGGCCAGCGGCGAGGAGTTCGGCGCCGGCATCAAGCACGCGCGCGCGCTGAACAGATGGAAGCCAAGCCCGGAGGTCCCGCCGCACCGCAAGCGAACGAAGGCCCATCGACTCGTGAGGTGAATGCGCGGCCTCAATTCAGCTTCCGACGAAGCTTCCTGATGATCTCCCGCAGGTCGCCAGCGTACTCCTCAATAACCTGCAAGGCCTCTGCTGAGCGCGAAGGATCGGGGGGCGGCGCTTCCCGTTTGTCATCGTCTGCTGCCATGTCTCGATGATCGACGGAAAGCTTAGAAATGTAATTCAGTTACGTTAAAGGCCCGCCAGCACGTACCGGCGGGCCTGTCTCTCCGTCACCGCGTCAGCCGCACGCGTGCGCTGCCAGGCGCTGGCGGTTGCGCCTTTGTGCGATCGTCAGGAATTTACGCAGGTAAATGCGCCCGGCCTGCACCCGTGACACTTTATGACGAGTAAGAATGTGGGGGGTGATTTGGCCCTGCACTTTACTCGCGTTGATACCTCACGGGACGAGCTCGAAATATGGATGGCGAGCATCGGCGGATTTTCGTTCGTGATCAGCAATGAAAGCCGTACCGGTCCCGGGCTTCACGGACAGCCCGGCTTCATTGCCTCGTGGCGGCCCATCCACCTGAACAGGCCGGCAATCAAAATTGCTGGGTCTCCCTTCAAGACCTTCGCCGAAGCCGAGACTGCCTGCGAGGCTTTTCTGGTACACCTGACGCAGTAACGAATGGACCTAAATGCGATCGAGCGCGATTTCCTGAGACGGCTAGCTTCCGAATCCTGGTGCGCTCAGACGCCCAAGAGATTGATAATTTGCCGATATCTCCCGGTGCCGCTTTGATCGCGGTATGGTTGGACCTGTCCACCAAGAGAACCGTACACCGCCTGGTCACCGCCCGGTCGAGATAACCTTCGCCGACATGCGCGAGATGGGCGTGCGCGGCGTCCTGGTCTATTGCGCCGACCACCGTTGCGGCCATTGGACGACCCTGAGCGCCGATCGCTGGCCGGATGAGGTGCGCGTGTCCGACATCGAGCCTAGGTTCACCTGCTCTGCCTGCGGCAGGAGCGGTGCCGATGTCCGGCCGGATTTCAACTGGAATAAGCCAGTGTACGTCTGCGATGGGTTACCGTTGAGGTCCCTCTGCCTCACCGTCGGGCTGGATATTTCGCGATCATTCGATTCTCATGCAGTGCAGCAAGGGCGAACTCTATTCGAAAACCTCGTCGGCGAGTGCCAGCAAGGTGGAAGGCACGGCAATGCCGAGCGCTTTGGCGGTCTTGGGCTAAGAGTTCTTGATTGGACGTTGAAGTTCTAGTGAGCCCAAACAATACTAGGTCGACCGGAATAATCCTGTTCAGGAGCGTCCCGATGCATGACGTAAGGGAAAAGCAACGCGAAGCCCGCCGGAAGATCATTCGCCAATGGGCGAAGCTTCCGAAGGATAAACGGCAGTCTATGGAGGGGATTTCTGAATTCGCCAGGACCGCCGCTCAGCAGAACGAGAACGCATTCGTCCGCAGTCATCGCGATCCGTATCAGAAGATCATGGGATGGCTATTGCCGCGTGCTCATCTCTGAACGACTGAGTCCTCTGCACATCCTTCGAAGGCGACACCGGGTTCTTCAGCTTGACCCGATGTGGCGAACGGCCCGCGCGATTTAGGGAGCAAACCACGCACCTTGTCGCAGACATGTCGCTGCGCTGGCCGACGT